>JAEKLQ010000039.1 GCA_019509785.1 Fibrobacterota bacterium
CATGCGGGCGACCACGGTGGAATCGACGACCAGGGTGCGCACGGTATCGCCCAAGTCCGCCGTCTCCCCGCCTCCGCTGGCGATTTCGATCCCGTGGCCGGCCAAGAGGGCGACGCATTCGCGATAGCCGGCGATGATGCCTGCGGCAGCGCCGGGCTCGCAAACCAGTTCCATGCGATGGCCCATATTGAGGGTGCGGTAGAGTTCGCGGGGGGAATGGGCGGGATCGGCCTGGAGAAGCTTGAAGGCGGGCGGAGGATCGAACAGATCGTCCTTCACGTAGAGGAGGCCTCGGCCGAAGCGCAGGCATTTGGCTTGCCCGCCGCCCGTATTGTGGAAGATGGCGGCGATGGCGTCGCCGGCGGCGGCGATGGCGGCTTTGAGGATGGGCGCGTAGGTTCGCGTCGGCGAAAGCAGGGCCTGGCCGATGGTGAGGCTGGATCCCGGGAGCGCGTCGGAAAGGCGATGGCGGCCGGTGTAGGCCAGGTTGGCGATCTCGGGCGCATAGGCCTCGGGATAGGCCTGCTTGTAATGGGGCGAAAGGAACTCGTGCCTCAGCATGGTAAAGCCGTTGCTACCCAGCCCGGAATTCTCGGCGCTCTCGTAAGTCGCGCGCCCGCCCGAGTATAGTCCTACGATGGCGAGGCCCGGGCGCAGGCGATCGCCCGTAATGACGCGCTGGCGCGGCATGCGGGCGACCACGGTGGAATCGACGACCAGGGTGCGCACGGTATCGCCCAAGTCCGCCGTCTCCCCGCCTCCGCTGGCGATTTCGATCCCGTGGCCGGCCAAGAGGGCGACGCATTCGCGATAGCCGGCGATGATGAGGAACGGGCCGAAGGCGCCCACGCAGGCGAGATCGTCCACGTTCATGACCAGGGAGTCCTGGGCCAGTCCCTTAAAGGCGGAGAAATCCCCCGTTTCCTTCCAGTGCAAATAGGCCAGGATGGCTTTGGTGCCGGCCCCATCGGCATGGATGAGCAAGCATTGGGCCGGATCTCCCGCGAGGGTGTCGGGCAGGACTTTGCAGAAGGCGCCGGGAAAGAGGCCGGGATGCTCCCCCGCGATGGCTTTGTGTACCTCGCTCTTATCGGCCGAGGCGCCTCGGTCTTCGTAACGGATGGGCTCGCTCACGGGGCAAATATAGCATTCGCCGGTTGCCGTCCCGTGACGGTCGGCCTTCGCCGGCCCGGGCGGACCCCTCACCGAATCCCGTATCCTGGACGAAGTGGCGGTAGGGCAGGTCACGCCCGGACCTTTCTTCACCACCGCCACCTTCATCGGTTACCTGCTCGGCGGGGTAACGGGCGGGTTACTGGCCGCCCTGGGGCTCATGGCCGGGGGCCCTCTTCTTGCTCGGACGCAATGCTTCTTCGACCCTCCTGATCGCCATCGGAGGGGCGGTCGGGCTCCTTGCGCGCTGGCTGGGGGGATAGCCAAGGCCGGAATTGCGCCCTTTCACACGGATCCGTCGCTATTTCCGCCGCCTCGCGCCGAACGTATTTCCGGATTATGCGCTCCCGCGTGGCCTATGCCTTGGCCGGGCTCCTATTCCTTTCCTGCCAAACGTTCGATTATAGCCCGACGATTCTGGAGGCCGAACGCCAGGAGCCGCATCTCAATGAGAGGAATCTCGAGCGCATCGCCGCGCTCGCCGGGGGGAGGCTGCAAGGCAAGATCGCCGTCATGGCCGATACCCACCTTTTCTACGACCAATTGCGGGCCGGGATCGATAAGATCAACGCCGACAGCAGCATCGATTTCGTGGTGGTGGCGGGGGACGTCACGAAATACGGTTATGCGGAGGAATACCAGGCCTTCTCGGACATCATCGCCAAGATCCGGGCGCCGGTAATCGTAGGCGTCGGCAACCATGACGTGCAGGCCGACGGGAAGGCCCTCTATGAACGGCTTTACGGCCCGACCGATTTCACCTTCGCTTGGCGCGGGTATGAATTCGTTTTCTTCGACGACAACGCGCGCGGCATCCCCGATGGGATCCCCGATTGGGGATGGCTGGACAGCGCCATGTCGTCGGCGGGCGATTCCCTCCGCATCATCCCCGTCTGCCATGCCCCGCCATACACCGATCAATTGGACAGTTCCCAAAGCCAACGGCTGGTGGACTTGTACGCCAAGAACCGGGCCGTGATCGTCATCGGCGGGCATACGCATAGTTACGACTATGGCGAGTTCTACGGGGACGGGATCCCCTACCTCATCGCCGACGACATCGGCGATCGCAACTACGTCCTGGTGACCCTGAACGACGGGAAAGCCACGGTGGAAAGGGTATTCTACTGATGCCGGCACGCCGCGCGCGGGCGCGCTTCGCGGGGTTGTGGGCCCTGGGGATCTTCTTCTCCGCCCTCGGGGCTCGCGCGACCGAAAGCGCGGCATCCGCCTTGATCCCCGATTTCGTGCGCATGCAATACGCCGGCCAAGCGGGCCTGATGAGCTTCGGGCCGGGCTATTCCTGGTGGCGCCGGCAGGTGGAGCTCAGCGCCAGCTACGGCTACGTGCCGGTGTGGGTGGCCGATCGCCGCGTCCACGTTTTCTCGGAACGGAATTCATTTTCCTTCGGTAGCCTGGAGTTGCCGCGGCATTTCGCGTTGGAGCCCGCGTTGGCGGGAGTCGCCGCCAACGTAACCCTCGGCAACCAGTACCAGTTATTCCTACCCAAGGCCCAGCGCGATTATTACTGGCCCGACGCCCTGTACTTCTGGTTCTTCACGGGGGCCAAGTTGGACTATCTGCCCCGCCGGACCCGGGGTTTTCGCGGCATCGGGACCCAAGTGGAAGTGGGCACCATCAACCAGTACCTGAAATCGTACCGGGAAAACCGGGAAGTGGACCTGGGCGACATCCTGAGCCTTTCGATTTCGGCCCAGCTTTACCTGTAGGACGTGGTAAGCCGGGTTAGAGGATGTTCTGAGCCTTTCGATTTTGGCGCGGGTTTACAGTTGACGCGGATATTTTCCCGGCCCGGATCGCATTCGTATACTACCCTCAACGAAGGCCGCGCTTGCGCCCGGCCGCCATCCGCGGGACATCCGTATGATTCATCTCCTCCTTCGCCCGAGATCCACCGGCATAATGGGGGCCCTCTGCCTGGCCGCCCTCGCCCCTTCTTTCGCCGCGAGGACTCCGCTCCCGTACGGATTGTCCCCCTGGGTGGATGGGCCGATGGCCCTGGGCCTTTATGCCATGAAGACCAACTCGGACGCGCTGATCGCGAGTACGCGCGCGGATCATCCTTGGAGCCCCTCGCTGGATAAGTCAGCCATTCCGCTTTACGATCGCTGGGCCATCGGATTCTATTCGCCCCGGCTGTCGGCCCTGAGCAGCGTGGTGGCCGGCGCGGAACTGTTGGTGCCCGCCGCCGTGGACTTGGCGGATAGTTGGAACGGGACCGCTTCCTGGGGAGCCATCGCCGTCGACGGGATCCTGCTGGAAGAAACCCTGGTGCTCTCGGGGGCGTTAAGCAGCTATGCAAAAAGCGAGCGCGTGCACGCCACTCCGCTCTCGTACGATCCCGCCGTACCGGAATCCGAAAGAAAGATCCCGCAGAACGCGAGCAGTTTCTTCTCCAACCATACCGCATCCGCCTTCGCCACCGCGGTCTATTCTTCCTACACCTTCCAGGCCCGCCATCCCGATTCCCGCCTCACGCCTTGGGTATGGGGCGGCAGCCTGGCCCTGGCCTCCACCGTGGGATCGATGCGCGTCCTGGCGGGCAAGCACTTCCCTTCCGATGTGCTGGCGGGCGCGGCCGCGGGAGCCCTGTGCGGATACCTGGTTCCCAAGGTGCATATGGGTATAGCCTGGCGCCTTGGGATAGTCGCTCCCGAAGGGACCAACGCGGTGGGGCCGTCCTTGCAGCACACCTTTTGAAACCGCCCCGGCGATGCTTTAATCGTCCGGGCGATTCGGCGTCCAGGCCCGCCTTTACTTCGAAAGCCTGTTTCTATTTCACATCGATATAGTTGAGGTTGAAATTCGATGTGGACATCGTTACGCGCATCACATGCACGCCGGCCGTCAGCTTCACCCCAGTCACCGTAACGTTTTGCCAACTCTGGGTCCCGGACGCGTTCGTGAACGAGAAGGTCGCCACGTTGACGCCGTCGACTGAAAGGACGGCGGATTTCGTACCCGCCGTTCCTGATGCCATGCGCGCGGTCAGGCTATAGGTTCCGGCCGCGGCGACATTGACGTCGTAGGCCAACCACTCGCCGGCCTGGATCCATCCCACATTATAACCGCCGCCGGCGTCCGTGGTCGCCTGTATGTCTACGTTGTCCGTCCGGTATTGGCCCCCCGCGTTCCCGGTCGTCAAGTCGTGGTAACCGACGCCTTCGCCGCCGAGCTTGTAATCCTCCGCCTGGATCCGGCCGGGCAAGGGCAGGCTCGGATCCTTCTTGAAGGACGCTGCGAGGGTATGCGTTCCCGTGGTGGTGGCCGGGAAGGTATAGGTCGTAACGGCTCCGACGGCGGCGCCGTCCACGGTTACCGCGTTGACCAGGTATCCCGTCGCCGGCGCCATGGTGAAGACGCGCGCCGTTCCCTGATAGGTCGTGACCGTGCCGGAAGGGCTTACCGTTCCATTTGTCCCCGCCGTGGCCGTGACCGTGTAGGTGGGAAGAGCGGTGAAATTGGCCGTGACGCTCTTGTTGGCGGTCATGGTTACGCTGACGGGATTGGCCGTGCCGGTGACGGCTCCGCTCCAGCTCCCGAATTTGTAGCCCGTATTCGGCGTCGCCGTCAGGGTCACCACGGTTCCGCTCACATAGGTTCCGCCTGCCGGGGACAGGGCCACGGTGCCGTTGGCGGCGCTTACGGTGAGGGTGTATTGGGGGGCGGGCTTGAAGGTGGCGCTGATGGAATGGTTGGCGGCCACGTTGGAGAAGGTATACGAGGTCACTGAGCCTTGATTAACCCCGTCCACCGAGACGATGTCCACCACGTATCCCGCGGCCGGGGTAATGGTAAAGGCCTGGGCGGACCCCTGGTTGACGGCGACGGAACCGGAGGGGCTGATGCTCCCGTTGGCGCCGGCGGAAGCGTTGATGGAATAGACCGTGACGGTGGCGCTGGCATAGAAGCGCGCTTCCCAGATGGAATAACCGTACATGGTGTTCCGCGCGGTGCCGCTCATCCGGTAGTACCGATAGGCGCCGGTCAGTCCGGCTAGGCTATCGATGCGATGGTCGCCGGTGGGCATGTTGGTCTTCGTGGCCAGAACCGTTTTGGTGGTGAAGGCGGGGTCGTTGGAACCTTCCAAGGTGTAGTTCTTCGCGTTGGAGGTCTGCCAGTCCAGGACCGCGGTGGTGATGCTCTTCGCCGTTCCCATATCGAATACGATTTTCTGGGGATCGCTGAAGGCGCTGCCCCAACGCGTCGTGGTCGCATTGCCGTCGATGGCGTCGGCGGCGGGATGCCCGGTCTCGGTGCTGGAAGCGGTGGCGGCGGCCACGGTTTGCTTGACCAGGATCTTGATCTGCGGGTTGAACACGGCGGTGACCGTTTTGTCCCCGGTCATGACCAGGTAGGTGGGATTCGTCGTCCCCGTCAGATCGCCGGTCCAGTTCGTGAAGACGTATCCGGCCGCGGGCGTTGCGACCAAGGAAGAATTATCCGATGGGAAATAGACGCCCCCGCCGCTGATGCTCCCCCCCGCCGCAGGCGAGGCTACGGTAGTAAGGGTATATACAACCGGTACGGTGATCACAATGTCATCGTATGACGCGGCGGATCCGTCAGCGACCGTTAGACGGAAGACATAGGTGCCCGGTACCGTCGGCGTGAAACTCGCCAGGACGGAATTGGCATTGGCCAGGGCGACTGCGGGGCCCGAGATTTGGGCCCAGACATAGGCCAAGGGTTGCGGGTAACCATCCGGATCCGAAGAAGCCCCGCCGTCTAAGTATGTGGAGTGATTCGGCAAGAGGGTGCGGTCGGGACCGGCATCGGCGACGGGAGGCTGGTTGATTTTGGGGGTGACATCCAGGTAATTCCAGCTGAACCTGTCCGCTCCCATGTTGATGCGGAGCGTATGCGGCCCCGCGGTGAGCCGCAAATGATCGAACACCACGTTTTGATAAACCCCGGGCACGGACGGATTGTTGAAGGATAACGTCGCCGCATTGATCCCGTCGACGGCGATGGTGGCGGATTTCGGACCGTTGTCGATGGCGACCACGCGGGCCGTAAGGGTATAGTACCCGGTAGCCGTGACATTGACATCGTAATCCAACCATTCTCCAGGCTGGATCGTGGTAACGTCGAAGGCGCCGGTCGCGTCTCCGGTCACCTCGATATCGACGTCATCGTTGCGGTATTTCCCGCCGAAATTCCCCGCGGTAGCGTCATGGTATCCGACGCCTTCGCCGCCGTAATTATAATCCTCGACTTCGATCCGGCCCGGAACCGGAATCATGATGTTCATCCCCGTCGTCAGGGGAGCGGATACGGCCATGGCGCTGGAATAGACGCCTTTGGAATGGGCCCTAACCGACAGATAGAATTCCTGGTTCGGCGCCACATCGGCCTTATTGATACGGGCCGTATAGTCGGGGGTCGAGATCAGGGTCCAATCCGACAAGTCGGTCTGGCCGGGCAAGGTTCCCAGCGCGTACTCGTAGTAGCGGATGCCTTGCGGATGATCCGATGCGAGATGGAACGACAAGCCGAGCCCGTCGAGGTCCGGTACGAGGCCGGTTATGTTGATGACCGGGCGGGTGGGAAAGTGCTGGAGGGCGACGGGTTCGGTGGTCCGGTAGAGGTAGTTCCCTATCTGCCAGAAACCCGCGAATTGCAGGTTGACTGAATACGAGGAGTTGATCCCGTCGTTCACGAGCTTCTGCTGCATAGGCCATTGATAGGAGTAATTCCTGGTATACTCATCATAAGGAGCGTATCCGCTCCAGTTCCCATTGACCTGCCTTTGCCCGAAAAGGTTCTGCTTTTGCAGGACTCCGCCCGTCTCCCCGAGGTGGGCGATATCCGGACCGCCATCCGTGGAGAGGTATTCCATGTCGCCCAGGCCGAACATGCTCAATGCGGATGAGTACGGCGGCAATAACTCGGCGCCCAGGTAATACCCGGTGAACAGGTTTTGGACCGAAGCCCAGGCGTTGGAGCCCAGGATTTGCAGGGAAGTCGCGGGGTCGGAAGGACTCCTGGCCATCCGGTACAGGTCATTGCCGAACACGAAAGGTTCCGTCGTGAATTGGGATGGATTCGTAGGGAGGCTGATCTCCGGGCCCCAGCCTCCGGGCGTTCCCGATCGTTTGTACTCCGACCCATCGACCCAGTACAAGAGGTCGCGGGATCCATCCCCGAGCGTATGGGAGCTCAAATAATTATAGGGGAGCCCGGAGAGGCCATGCACTAAGCTTTCCGGGCCCAGGATGGACCCGGAAACGGTTCTCGAATAAAACCCTTCCCCTCCCGTCCGATTATCCATCCATACGACGTGGTTGGTTCCTTCCGGCTCGGCTGCCATGGTAAGATCGCCGGCGTAAAAGGAAACTTGCCCGCTCGAGGTTACTTGCAATTCGGGAGACCAGGCTCCGCTGGCGTGATCGAGTTTGGTCAGGAATACGTCGCAATGCGGAAAATCGCCGGACAACCCGATATAGGCCACGTACACGTTCATCTGCGCGTCCACGGTGGCGGCGAAGTTATAGACGGTGCGGTTGATCGGAAGGAAGTACGGCTCGTCCCAGGTCCCATCCGCCGATCGGGAAGTTACGGAAAGACTGGAAAAAGGCGAGACAAGGTTGACCATGAGAGAGAAAATCCGCCCATCGGGCAGGCGAAGCATTTGGTTCGTCCCAATTCCGCTCGTACCCATAAGGTGAATCCCGCCCCAGCGCGAATTGATGCGATTGAGATCGATGGGTTCGGTTTTGACCAGGGACGCCCCGGAGTAGATATCCATCGACAGGGTGGTCTGGTAATCCTGGGGCACGTTGGCTGCCAGCTTAAGCTGGAATGGGGACGAGGAATTGGTTTTGGACATCCCCTCGCCGATCGCACCGTAGTCGGCGTCCGAACGGATTACCTGGATATAGGGATCATTTCCGCTGATCCGTGCGGTAAAGGAATTGGCTGAAGAGTAGTTCCGGAGGGAGACGAGCAAATCCACGGTCTCGCCGGGTTCCGGCAAGCCATTCTGGTTCCCTTGGGTATCCATTAGGGTCGGATCCGCCGCATGCACGTTCACCCCGGAATAATACGGGCCGACCGCCTGCGCGGCATTGACAAGTCCGCTGCCCAACAGTCCCCGCATGTGGAAATTGGTCCCATCGATATCCGTCGCCGTTGCCAATAGCTGATGCGCGACCTGGTCCCGCGTCCAGTCCGGATGGGCCGCCATCACCAAAGCGGCGACGCCGGCGACCACCGGGCTCGCCATGCTGGTGCCCGATTCCTTCCGATACCCGTTGTTCGGGATGGTGCTGAGGACGTTTACGCCGGGGGCCGCGATGTCGACGTTCGCGCCATAATTGGAAAAGACCGCGGCGAAGTTCGTACCACCGGTCGCGGCTACGGCAATGACTTCATTGAAATCGGCGGGATAGAATTTCAGCGGAGAGCTACTGTTCCCGGCCCCCGCCACCAGAAGGCAGCCCCCATCGTAGGCGAATCGGATCGCCTCGTATTCCGCTTGGCTGTAGTAGGGCGACCCAAAGCTCATATTGATGATATCGGCGCCGTTCAGGGCGGCATAATGGAGCGCCCCGATGATGGCATCTTCCGTAAGGGCCCCGTTCCCGCCTTGCGTGCTGTACCCGGCGCGCAGGGGCATGATTTTCGTCTTCCAGGTTACGCCCGTGATGCCTACGCCGTTGTTGCCGCAGCCTGCCACGATGCCGGACACGTGGGTTCCGTGGCTATGGAAATCCATGGGATCATTGTCCGGCGGGCCGAAGTCCTCGCCCGGGTCCACTTCGCTTTGCGATACGTCCACGAAGTCCCAACCGCGCACGTCGTCGATGAATCCGTTGCCGTCGTTGTCGATGCCGTCTCCGTCGATTTCGCCCGCATTGCTCCATATATTCGCGGCCAAATCCGGATGGGTCCAATCCACGCCGACATCGATGACCGCCACCACCACGTTCTCCGAGCCCGTGGTCGCGTCCCAAGCCTCCTGGGCGTGGATGGTTTGCAGGAAAGGTTGGTCCGTGAAGCCGGGGTCGTTCGGAGTCGTGGAGCGGGTGCGGTAGATATGGTTGGGCTGCGCCCATTCGATATCGGGATTCTTCCCCAATTCCGAGAGAAGCTGCTTCTGGGTTTCGCCTTTCACGTCGAATTTCATTTTATAGACCCGGCCCCGCTTGGAGAGGAGCGCTTGGGTTTGCGCCCGTTCCAGCCGCTTGCGCATGCGATCGCGTTTGGCATTCGCGGGCGCGGCGCCGGGCGCCTTCATGCTTTCCAGTTTCCGGGTAATGGCATCGTACGGATCGTCCTGGATTTGCTTGATGCCTTTGAAGCGGAAGCGGCTTTCCAATCCCTTGAAAGAAGCCACCGAAGTGGTCTTCGCAAGGGACGAAGCGCCCGTCACCTGGGAGCGTACCTGCGTCTCCGCCCCCGGCTTGAACTTGACCAGGACTTCCCCCGGCACGCTTTCTTCGGCGAAAATGCCGGAATCCGAAACCACGGAGATACCCGCGGCATTCGCGACGACATGCGACCCGGACGGGGCCGCCGAAATGCGCGCCGCCGGCGCCGCGTGAAGGGCAATCGCCGTCATCACTAATGGGATCAGGGTTATCGGTGAAAGGAAACGTGAGCCTGGCCGGAGATGCAGCATTGGAAGCGCCTTTGGTGTATCGAAACAGTTTTATTGGTCCGGGTGAAACGCGAGCGAACCAGAAATAGTCAGAGTTTCCGCGGATGGCAGCATGTTTATTCGGATTTTTTGGCGGAAGCCCGGAGGCCATGGCTTCCCGGTAGGCTCCAAACCAACTTTCTCAAATTTCCTGGTCAAAAACGGATTTTCCGGACTTGGCTTCGCGGAGGTTAAATTCCCCTGCGCGCAACCCTTTGTCCGGAGTCCAGGATTGGTTTTGAAGACTATGCTTTTCCCGCTTTACCGCAACCCTGTCCGCCTTCGCTTCCTCGCCCCGGCCGCGATCTTCTTCACCTGCGCATACGCATCGGCCCAAACCCCCTCGGCCGGAGCTGTCCCCGCCTCCCGCGCCAAGTCCCGACCCGGAAGCCCGGACCAAGTGGAGATCTTCCCATACGGTTATTCCTTGATGGACCCCGCCTTTTCCCAAGGCATCGGCGCGGAAACCTTGGTGCCGGAAAACGGTTTCGCCGCATCCTTCATCAATCCCGCCGTATTGGCCGACTCGAACCGGTCCGGGACCGCGGCCATGTCCCTTGCCTATGCTTCCTTGTATCCGAATCTCAACTTCCCGGACCTGAATGAGACGGCCTGGGAGGCGCATTATCGCCATGCGGATTGGGGCTATTCCTTAAAGTTGCGGCGTCACGATTTCGGATCCACGCCCGTCGATTCGGTTACGGCTTCCCCATCGGGTTCAGGCGTGGGCATGGAATATTCCCTCTCCTTGGCCCGCGCCTTTTCGTTAAGCCCGCGCTTGCGCCAGGCCTTCGGGGTAACCTTTACGGTGATCAAAGCGCCCGCATCCTTCGTGGACAAGGGCGCGACGGAGGGAGGGTATTCGATGGATGCCGGGTATTACGGCACCTGGGGAAGGAATTTCCGCTGGGGCGCCGCTCTAGACAATGTCGGCTTTCCCATCGAGGGCGTGCGGCCCGAAATCGTCCGCTCGCGCTATCCCGGTTATCAAGTCGATGAGCGTTTGCTGATTTCCGATCCCGGTTCCGTGCTGACGCCGATGGGAATCCATGTGGGCGGCCGCATCTCGGAAAGCGCGCATCTGCATGGGATCGAGATCGTGGGCGTCGGGATCACGGCGGTCCTTTCCGGGCAGTTCCCCGGATACTCGTTCCGCGATGCGCAACGTTTCTGGATCGGCGCAGCCGACGTGGAAGTTGCGAAAACCCTGCGTCTGCGCGCCGGCCGCTTGGATGGCGAAGGGGAAATGGCGGTGAACCGATTCGCCGCCGATCTCGGGCTTTTCCGCCACGTGGAAATAGGGTTCGCATTGGCAACCGCCAGGGATGCCTTATACGACGGGCAAAAATCCTTCCATGTCGGCTGCTACGATCTGTTGGATTGGGGCCGCGGGGATTGGACCTGGTGGCGGGATTGATCGGGGCCGCAAGGCCTTTCCGACCTAGGCCGTTTTACGCGACCGTAGCATCCCGATGATCCCCGGCAGCAGGCTGATGAAGATTATGGCGAGGATGACCACGGTGAAGTTCCTCTTCACCACCGGGATATTGCCGAACAAGTAGCCCGCCCCCGTGCACACCGTGACCCACAGCAGGGCCCCCGCCACGCAATACAGGATGTAGGTACGGAAGCGCATGGCGCCCATGCCGGCCACGAAGGGCGCGAAGGTGCGGACGATGGGCACGAAGCGGGCCATCACGATGGTCTTGGCGCCGTGGCGGGCGTAGAAGGCATGGGTCCGCTCCAGGTAGGCGCGCTTGAACACGCGCGAGTCGGGTTTGGAAAAGAGCCGCGTCCCCAGGAATTTGCCGATGGCGTAGTTGACGAGATCACCCATGAGGCAGGCGCCAAAGAGCAAGGGTATCAGCACGGTTACCTGCAGCTTTTCCAGGGCCGCGAAGGACCCGGAATGGCGAAGAGGATGGCATAGGTGAGGCCGCCGTATTGCTGGATCACCATTCCCAGGCGCACGTCCAGATGCAGGAACAGATCCACCAATTTCCGTAGTAATTCCACCGATCCTCCCAGGTAACTCTAGCGAACCTTAAGCCCAGCGGGCGATCACGTCCATCACGTGGCGCGCCCCGTCCCGCACGGGGCTGGCTCGCATGGCTTCGCGGTAAATCTCCGCCTGGGCCTCGAGCAAGGCCAATTCCTGCTCCAAGCGTCCCGGCACGATGTCCTCTTCCGCCAGGACGCGGCTGAAACCTTCCGCCTCGAAGGCTCGGGCGTTCAGGATTTGATCGCCGCGCGAAGCCGTCAGCGGCAAAGGGACCAGAAGGTTCGGCTTACGCAGCGCGAGGAATTCGAAGATGGCGTTCGACCCCGCGCGGGAAAGCACCAGATCGGCGGCGGCCAGCACGTCCGGCATTTCCGCGGAAACGTATTCGAGTTGGCGATACCCCGGGCGGCCTTGCAAGGCTGGATCGATTCCGCCCTTGCCGCACAGGTGGGCGATGCGATAGCGCGCCAATAGTCCCGGCAGAGCCGCGCGCACGGCCGCGTTCAGGTTGCGCGACCCCAGGCTCCCGCCGATGATCAAAAGCAATGGCCTCCGATCGGCGCCCGCGCTTTGTCCGCCGGCACCCGGTGCGACCGCGCCCTGCGCGTCAGCCTCATGCGCTGTCAATCCCAGGAACGCCTCCCCCTTCTCCCGCGAACCTTGGAAAAGTTCGGCGCGGATGGGGGCGCCCGTCTGCACCGCCTTGTCCTTGGGCAAATGCCGCAGGGTCTCCCGGAAGCTGACGCAAACCGCGCGCGCGAACGGGATCGCCATCCGGTTTGCCAGCCCCGGCGTGAGATCGGATTCGTGGATGACCACGGGGATCCCGCGCAAGCGCGCCGCCAGGACCACGGGCACGGCCACGAAGCCGCCTTTGGAGAAGACCAGCTTGGGCCGAACGCGCCCCAGGATCCGCCACGCCTGCCAAAGGCCGAGGACGATCCGGAAGGGATCGGAAAAATTCTTCCGGTCGAAATAACGCCGCAACTTGCCCGAAGCGATCCCGTGGAAGGGCAAACCCGCCTCGGCGACCAGTTTTTTTTCGATGCCGGCCTCGGAGCCTACGTATTCGGCGCGCCAGCCCGCGGCCGAGAGCAGCGGCAGCAAGGCGAGGTTGGGTATGACGTGCCCGGCGGTGCCGCCGCCGGTCAGCACGATCGTGCGCGCGGGATCCATCGGGGCAAAAGTAGCAAAGGCCACGGCATGCGGACGCCCACCGCGGCGGACCCGTTTCCGGGACCACTTCTTTGGTACAATGGGAATATGCCGTTGAACCCTCCCTGGAACCTGATGCAAGAAACCCTGGAGCGGCTCCAGGATTTCAACCTCGGCGCCCAACGGCTTTCCGACTTCTACAAGTCCAAGGAAGAGAAGCACGGCCCGGACGAACTGACGGATCTCTTCTTCCAGGGCAATCCGCCGCAAAAGCTGCTGGAACGCCTGCTCTTTTTCCTCTTCGACATCGGCGTACCGGATCGGCAGACCGGAAGCCGGGCTTTGGAATTGCGGCGCTTGCGCCGGCTTTGGAAACGCATCGGCGCCGAGCTTCCCATGACCGATACCGAACATGCGCTCGCGGACAAGACCGAATGGCTCTTCGGACGTGGGCCGGAAGAATTGGATGCCGGGCTGAAGGATGCCAGGGCCGCCTTCCAATCCGTGCTCGACGGCCGGCCCATCGCCGCGGAGCAGCGCGCCACCCTGGCGGGCCTCATCCGCGCGGAGGCAGAAGCCTTGCAGGATCGCGTCATTTGGCTTTCCGAGAACACCGACCCGTATAACCTGAAGACCATGGCGCGCATCCTGCCGCGTCTGCGCATCTACGACGAAGCCGTGCACGAGGGGCTGGACCTGGCCCGCCGCCAGGAGGCCGGCGAACCCGTGGGGCTGAAAGTCGTGAGCTTCGAAGCCTACATGAAGGAGGGCATCTTCAATAAGTGGCGGTCCAAGGTGGCCAAACGCGAAAGCCTGGCCCGCCTCGCCCAGCTGATGGAAACGCAACGGATCAAGAAGATCCCCACCTTGGATCTCATCGCCCTCTCCACCCTTTGCCGCTGGACGTATGAAGCGATCGGCGAGACTTCCGCGCCCCTGGATTGGATCGAGAAGGCCATGGCCTGCTACCGCGACGGAGAATTCGAAGTGGACGCCGGCCAGGCCGCGCGGGTATTGCAGCCCGCGCTTTCGGGCAGCGGCGCCAAGATGGCCGGCACCCGCGTGACCGGTAACTTCGGGGTGAAAACCTTCCCCGCGTGGATCGGCCGGGACCTGTTGACAAAATCCTTCCTCAAGGGCGTGGACGAAGGATCGCTGGACATCAAGGCCGTCATCACCCAGAACATCACCCGCGACTCCATCGTGGAAGCGCTGCTCAACAACCCGAAGGTATTCCAGATGCCCGGGTTGGTCGCCTTCATATGCGCCACCAGCCGGTCGGTGGCCCTGCTCAGCAAGATCGCCAAGTCGCGCCAGCTGCATACGGGGTTCGCCAATCGCGACGTCCCTCTCGGCCTTCTGCATAGCCCCTGTAACGTCCCGATTTCCCTGCTGCGCCCCTTCATCAACGTGAAGTACGTGGCCCTGATCGATCTGAAGCACCTGGCCCGGGCCAAGGCGGGAATCCGCCGGGCGGTCAAGGATGAAGCCGAAGCCTATTTGAAGTCGCGCCAGTAGCGTGATGGCCCGGCATGGGTCCGGTCGCGGTTTCGATGGGGCCGCCGGGATTGGGATTTTCCCCCTTGCCAAGGGCTCCTCCAGGATTTACCATTATCCCTATAGGCTTAATATGTTGTCGATGCGCGCCAAATATGCCCTTAAGGCCCTCGTCTTCCTGGCCAAGTCCAAGGACCAGGGTCCCGTGCAGATCGGGGAAATCGCGGAGTCGCAAAAGCTGCCGCGCAAATTCCTGGAACAGATCCTCCTCGAGCTGAAAAACATGCGCGTGCTGAAGAGCCGGCAGGGCAAAGGCGGCGGATATCTTTTAGCCAAGGAGCCGGCGCAGATCCAGGTGGGTCAAATCGTGCGCGCCTTCAATGGGCCATTGGCGCTGGTGCCTTGCGTGAGCGTGTCCGCCTTCGGGAAATGCGAGGAGTGCCTCGACTTCGCCCATTGCGGCGTGCGCCGGGTGATGAAGAAGGTTCGCGACGTGACCGCGGACATTCTCGATGGGACAAGCTTGGAAGCCATGGTGGTTATCGAAGCCTCGGAGACGGATGAAGCCGCCCTGATGTACTTCATCTAATTTTTTTAATCAAATGCATACTAATTCTATATGATAAATATAACCGTAACTCGAAATGGAGATCCTATGCGCTCGCCTTTCCTTTCCGTCCCCTCGCCTTGGGCCGCATTATCCGTGATTACCGCCCTCTCCCTCCCGACGGTCGCGCGTGCGGCCGACGCGGCCATCCCGATCGATTCGGCGCGGGGACAAGCCGCGAGCGGCGGCCCGGCGGAGACGGCGCCTTCGCTCGAAGAGCTGGACGGGAAAATCCGGCTCCTGGAACGCAAGCTGGAGGTGAAGGAAGAGGAAGAGGCCGCCCGCAAGGAACAAGCAGCCGCGGTGACCGCGGGCAAGGATGGCTTCAGCCTGATCTCGGCGGACAAGGAAAGCACCCTCAAGTTCAAGTTCTTCCAGCACACCGACGGCCGCTACTACTTCGAAGATGGCGATAACAAGCTGCCCAATACCTTGCTCTTGCGCCGCGTGCGACCGGTGCTCGAGGGCACGGTAGGCAAGTACTACAACTTCCGCGTGCAGCCGGAATTCGCCGCGACCTTCCAAATCCTCGACGCCTATGGCGAACTGGCCTTTTGGCCGGGGGCCCGCCTGCGCATCGGCAAATCCAAGACGCCCCTGGGCCTGGAGCGGATCCAATCGAGCCAGGACATGGCCCTGGTGGAATTCGCCCACCCCACTTCGCTCACTCCCAATTACGATCTGGGGATTTCCCTGCTCGGCGATTTCCTGGACGAGTCCATCGGCTATTACGTCGGCGTTTTCAACGGAGCGGTGGACGGCGCCAGCCGCGACGCCGATCTCAACGACGACAAGGATCTGATCGGGCGCGTCTTCGCCCAGCCTTTCAAGAACGGCAGGGTCGAGCCGCTGCAAGGCCTGGGGCTGGGGTTCGCGGCCAGTTGGGGTAAGCGTTTCGGGGATGCGGCCAATACCGAGTTGGCGGCTTATAAGACCGAAGGCCAACAGACCTTTTACGCGTATCGATCGGTGGCCGACAAGGCTTCCGCCGTCGCCTACAATGCCGCGACCAAGGCCGTGAGCAACACCGCCGCCGTCGCGGGCGATTCGGGAACGGCGCGGGCGGTTGGCGGACAGTACCGCCTCAATCCCCAAGGTTATTGGTACTTCGGACCCTTCGGGCTTTTGGGGGAATACATAGCGTCGACCCAGGAAGTGGGTAAAGGCGGCGCGAACGCGGGCGAGAAGGCCACGCTTACGACCACGGCCTGGCAGGCTACGGCCTCGTGGGTCTTGACCGGCGAGTCGCCTTCCTTCAAGGGCTTTAAGCCGCGCCATCCCGTTTCCCTTTCAGGAGGGGACGCTGGCGGGAACGCGAATGGGTTCGGGGCCTTGGAGCTGGTGGCCCGCTACTCCCGCTTGGACGCCGATGCCGATGCCTTCCCTCTCTACGCTAATCCCGCCTCCGCGGCCGAAGAGGCCGCCACTTGGACCGCCGGCCTCAATTGGTATTTGTCGCGCTACGCCAAGCTCTCCGCCGATTACGCATGGACCGAATTCCGGGGCGGCGGGGCGTCCGGGGCCGATCGGCCCGAAGAAAAAACCTTCTTCGGCCGTTTGCAGACCGCTTTTTGATCAACGCCGAACCACAACCTATATGGAAGGACCGATATGAAAACGAAGCGTACCCACGGCTTAATTTTCTCCCGCTTATTTCCCGCTCGCTGGCCCGCCGCCCTTGCCCTGTCCGCCTTGGCCGCCATCCCCGCCTTGGCCGGGAAGGTCACCTTGCTCAACGTCTCCTACGATCCCACGCGCGAGTTGTATGAGGATTACAATAAGGCTTTCTCCGCCTATTGGAAAACCACCGCCGGCGAAGACGTGGAGATCAAGCAATCCCACGGAGGCTCGGGCAAGCAGGCCCGCTCCGTCATCGACGGGCTCGACGCCGACGTGGTGACCTTGGCCCTGGCCTACGACATCGACGCCATCGCCGAGAAGGGGCAATTGTTGGCGAAGGATTGGCAAGGCCGCTTGCCGCACAACAGCACGCCTTATACTTCCACCATCGTCTTCCTGGTGCGTAAGGGGAATCCCAAGGGGATCAAGGACTGGAATGATTTGATCAAACCGGGCGTCGCGGTGATCACTCCCAATCCGAAGACCTCGGGCGGGGCGCGTTGGAATTACCTGGCCGCCTGGGGCTACGCACTTAAGCAGAACGGCGGGGACTCCGCCAAGGCCCGCGCCTTCGTAGCCGCCTTGTATAAGAACGTGCCGGTATTGGACGCGGGCGCGCGCGGGGCGACGACCACCTTCGTACAGCGGCGCATCGGGGACGTGGCGATATCCTGGGAGAACGAGGCCCTGTTGGCGGTGAAGCAGCTAGGGAAAGACAAGATCGAAATCGTGGCGCCTTCGATCTCCATATTGGCCGAGCCTCCGGTGGCGGTGGTGGATCGCGTGGCGGCCAAGCATGGCACGGCCAAGGTCGCGAAAGCCTACCTTGAGCATCTCTACAGCCCCGAGGGCCAGGAAATAGCGGCACGGAATTATTACCGGCCCAGCGACGGGAAGGTCGCGGCCAAATACGCGGGGCAATTCCCGGACATCAAGCTATTCACCATCGCCGACACCTTCGGGGGCTGGGCCAAGGCGCAGCAGGCGCACTTCGCCGACGGCGGGGTGTTCGATCGGATCCAGAAGGAAGGGAAGTAACATGGCGCGGAAGCGGGCGGCATCGGTGATCCCCGGGTTCGGGCTCACCCTGGGCTACACCCTGCTATACCTGGGCCTGGTGGTGTTGATCCCGCTTTCGGCCACCTTCGTGAAGGCGGCCCACATCACCTGGCCGCAATTGCACGATATCCTCCTGGACCCGCAGGTCCTGGCCGCCTTCCGGCTCAGCTTCACGGCATCGGCCGGGGCCGCCCTGGTCAATGGCGTGTTCGGATTGCTGGTGGCCTGGGTCTTGGTGCGGTATCAATTCCCCGGCCGCGGTTTCCTCGACTCCATGGTCGATCTACCCTTCGCCCTGCCCACCGCCGTGGCCGGCATCGCCCTCTGCACCGTCTACGCCGAGACCGGTTGGATCGGGGGGCCGTTATCCAAGCTCGGCATCAAGGTGGCTTACACCCAGTTCGGCGTCATCGTCGCGCTCATCTTCATCGGATTGCCTTTCGTGGTCCGCACCGTGCAACCGGTGCTCGAAGATTTGGATAAGGAAGTGGAAGAAGCCGCCACCTCCTTGGGCGCCAATCGCTGGCAGATATTCCGCCGGCTCATCTTCCCCGCCGTGCTCCCCTCCCTCTTCACGGGCTTATCGCTGGCCTTCGCCCGCGCCTTGGGCGAATACGGATCGGTCATCTTCATTTCGGGTAATATGCCGATGAAGACGGAAATCGTCCCCCTCATCATCGTGAGCAAGCTGGAGCAATACGATTACGTGGGCGCGACCGCGGTGGCCTGCATCATGCTGGTCCTCTCCTTCGCCTTGCTCCTGATCATCAACATGATGCAACGCTGGGCGGGCGCCCGCACCCGGGGGGGCCATTAGCATGGATTCCAAGCAAGCGGCGGTCAGCGAACCGCGCTGGTTGCAGTGGGTGCTGATCGCGGCGGCGGTAGGCTTCCTTTTCCTGCTGCTCTTCGTCCCCCTCATCACCGTGTTCGCCGGGGCGCTGGACCAAGGCATAAAAGCCTACCTGCACTCCTTCGCCGATCCCGATACCTTGTTCGCCATCCGCCTCACCCTCCTGATCGCCGTAATCGCCGTGCCCTTGAACCTCACCTTTGGGGTGGCCGCCTCGTGGGCGATCGCCAAGTTCGATTTCCCGGGCAAGCAACTGCTCACCACCTTGATCGATCTTCCTTTCGCCGTTTCCCCCGTCGTCTCCGGGCTCATCTTCGTGCTGCTTTTCGGGAAGAACGGTTGGTTCGGGCCCTGGCTGCAGGCGCACGACATCAAGATCATCTTCGCCGTGCCCGGCATCGTGCTGGCCACCATCTTCATCACCTTCCCCATGGTCGCCCGCGAGCTCATCCCCCTGATGGAGGAGCAAGGCAAGGAGGAAGAGGAAGCCGCCCGCACCCTGGGGGCCAACGGCTGGCGCATCTTCTGGCACGTGACCTTGCCCAACATCAAGTGGGGCGTGCTCTACGGAGTCATCCTCACCAACGCCCGCGCCATGGGCGAGTTCGGCGCGGTCTCCGTCGTCTCCGGCCATATCCGCGGGCTCACCACCACCTTGCCCCTGCAGGTGGAAATCCTCTACAACGATTACAGTTACGTGCAGGCCTTCGCCGCCGCTTCCCTGCTTTGCTTCCTGGCCCTGATAACCTTGGCCGCCAAGGCCATCGTGCAGAAGCGTGTGGACCGGGCCCGAAAGAACGCGGGCGGCCCCGTAAGCGGAACCTGAGCCGGAAAAGAGGATAACGCCATGCCCACGAACTCCCCGCCTTCCCGCCGCGACGGCATCGCGGATAACGTCCTCGACCTGGTAGGCCAAACGCCTCTCGTGCGCCTGCGCCGACTGCAAGGCGCGCAAGGCGCCGACATTCTCGCCAAGCTGGAATGGTTCAACCCCGGAGGCAGCGTCAAGGACCGCGCGGGCGTGGCCATGATCGAAGCCGCCGAGGCGCAGGGCCAACTTCGGCCCGGAGGCACCTTGGTGGAAGCCACCTTCGGGAACACCGGCATCGGCCTGGCCATCGCCGCGCGAGTCAAGGGCTATCGCCTGGTCGTGACCATGCCCGATCGCATCTCGCCCGACAAGGTGAACCTGCTCAAGGCCTACGGGGCCAAGGTGATCCTGACCCCGACCGATCTGCCCGAAGATAGTCCCGGCCATTACCGCAACCTGGCCCGGCGCATCGCCGACGAGACGCCGGGGGCCTTCCATCCCAACCAATATTTCAACGAGGCCAATCCCCGCGTGCACTATGAGACCACCGGGCCCGAGCTCTGGCGGCAGACCGGAGGCAAGTTGGACGTGCTGGTGGCGGGCCTGGGGACGGGCGGAACGCTCACCGGGGCGGGCCGCTACCTGAAGGAGATGAAACCGGCCCTGAAACTGGTCGGCGTCGATCCCAAGGGGTCGCGCTACCAAAGCGCCTTTGCCGGCGCCGAAGCGCAATCCCGGCCTTACTTGCTGGAAGGGATCGGCCAGGACTTCCTGCCGGGGACCTTGGATCTGAAACTGCTCGATCAGGTCCTGACCGTGGACGATGCCGAGGCCTTCGCCATGGCTCGCCGCCTGGCCCTGGAGGAAGGCCTTTTGGCGGGCGGATCCTCCGGGGCCGCAGTAACCGCGGCGTTACGGATCGCCGCCGCTTGGGCCGCCGGGAAAACCATCGCCGTGATCTTGCCCGACGACGGGCGCAATTACCTGTCGCGCATCTACTCGGACGAATGGATGCGCGATCAGGGTTTCCTGGACGGGGCGCGCCGCGAGAACGCCGTACCGGTGGCGGAACTGTTGGCCAAGAAACCGGTGCGCTTCGGGCGGCTGCATACCGTGCATCCCGACGATCGCGTCCGCCAGGCCATTACCGCCCTGATGACTCTGGACATTTCCCAATTGCCCGTGCTCGCCGATGGGGTCCCGGTGGGCAGCGTGAACCAGAAGGGCATCGCCGAACGGTTGGCCGAATTCGAAGCGACGGAGCGGGGCGACGCCCACGCTTTCGGCGAAATGAAAGTCGCGGAGGTGATGGGTCTGCCTTTGCCGACTTTACAACGATCCGCGACGCTGCCCGCCCCCTTCGGCTATTTCCGGGAGAACCCGGCGGCCCTGGTCTTGGATCGCGGGGAACCGGCGGGCATCCTGACCTACTCCGACATCGTCCACTTCCATCTGGGGAGTTGAGGCCCGCGCCGGCTCCCGCTTGCGCCGCCGGCGACGGGGGCTTATCTTAGCCGCATGCCCGACGCGCCCCTCTTCGACGCTCTGGTGATCGGGGCCGGCCCGACCGGCTTGGCCTGCGCCATCGCCCTGAAATGCCGCGGCCTCGCCACGGTGGTGCTGGACAAGGGTTGCATCGTAAATTCGCTTTGGAACTATCCGACCAACCTGGTCTTCTTCACTACGCCGGAGAGATTGGAAATCGGCGATTTGCCCATGACCTCCTTGGGCGAAAAGCCGGTGCGCGCCGAAGCCCTCAAATACTATCGCCGCGCGGCGGAACACTATGGTCTCGATATCCGGCAGTGGCGGGGCGTGACCGCATTGCGCGGGAGCGAAGGGGATTTCACGGCGGAGGCCCGCAACCGGGAAGGCGGCGTGGAAACCTTTCGCGCCCGCGCCGTGGTGGCCGCCACCGGCTTCTACGACGAGCCCAAGCTGCTGGGCGTGCCGGGGGAGGATTTACCCAAGGTGCGCCATTACTACCGGGAAGCCCATCCCTTCTGGAACCAGGACGTGCTGGTGGTGGGCGGGGCGAACTCGGCGGTGATCGCGGCCCTGGACCTGGTCCGCAGCGGAGCGCGCGTGACCCTGATCCACCGGGGAACCGCTTTCGATGAGTGTGTGAAATATTGGCTGAGGCCGGATATCGAAAACCGCATCCAAGAAGGCAGCTTGCGGGCCCATTTCCAAACGACGCTGTCGGTGGTGCGGGAGCGCGAGGTGGTTTTGCGCGGACCGGAAGGCGAGCGGACCTTGCCCAACGACGCGGTCCTGGCCATGACCGGTTATAAGCCCGACTTCGCCTTCCTGGAAAGACTGGGAGTCGCCATCGACAAGGAAGCGGGCCGGCCCCGGCTCGGCGAGGCCTTCGAGACCGGGCGCCGGGGCCTGTTCCTGGCCGGGGTGGTGGTGGCCGGCGTGCACACCAGCGAGGTCTTCATAGAGAACGGGCGACATCACGGCGGCATCATCGCCGACGCCATCGCCGCGCGGCTAAAGGGCCCTTAGGGGCCGTCTACGGCTTCTTGATGAAGAGCTTCAGGCTCTTGATGAAATCCGCCAGGGTCTCGTCCTTGTATTCGCGGAATTCGCCCGCGTCGAAAAAGGTCCCGTGCCCCTTGCGGCACACCTCGTAATGGATGTAGTGCTGGAAGCGGTCGGCGACGCGGTTCATGACGATGTCGCATACGGGGCAATGCACGTCCTTCATCTCGTCGTACTGCTTGCCCAATTCCGCGCTGCCCGTATCGATGGAATCGGATCCCTTGAAGGCCTTCAGATCCTTGTGCTCCACCCCGGGGAACCAAATGCCCTTGCATTGGGTGCACCGTTCCACGGTGATGTTGTGGAAGGTGACGTCTTCCATGATCGAGTCGCACTTGGGACAATCCATCGTCGCTCCGCGCCCGCCGCCCGGCAGGGCGTCGGCTTTTGATTTGGGGTGTAGCGGAAAAATAGCCTTTTTGCCGGAAGCGGCCAGCCGTAGGGCGTTAAACGCCGCTGGGCCGCTTGAAGACGAGCAGCAAGGGACGCTTATCGTTGGGATCGGCCTGGCGGCCCACGCCCTTGTTGTCCAAGGCGATGAAGACCGATCGGCCATCCATCGCCAGCCCCCGGGCCAGCCCCATGCGCAGGCCGGCGTACTTGTACTTCGCATCCTCGATCACGTGGGAGTAGCTCCAGTATTGGCCTTCGGCGTAATCGGAGCCGCTCCACTTCAGCTGGGCGATGGCGTCCGAGTTCGCGCATAAGGCCCAAAGCTTGCCTTGGTCCGCCGTCAGGTCCGCGAAGTCCGGCCGGCGCCGGCCTTGTCCCAAGGGGACCTGGGTCTTATCCAGGAGCCAAGCCGTGATGACCGGGCCCTTACCGGAGAGATCCAGATCGAGCAGGCCGCGGGGCTCCCGCGAGGCGGCCACCAGGAACTTTTTCTTCCCCAATGCCGCGAGGCCCTCGATGCCGGAGTTCCCGCCCGCGAAGAGGCCCTTCTCCGCGCCGGCTTCCAGAAGGCTCGGCCCCATCCACTCGGCATCCCCGTCCTTTTCCACGCGCAGGATGCGGCAGGCCTGTTCGCTGGCCAGGTAGAGCGCCCCGTCCTGGCCCACGGCGATGCCGCGCCAAGCCAGCTTCATGCCTTCGGCGTCCTTGGGGCGACGGATATGGATCGCTTCCTTGAAGGCGGCCTTGTCCCCTTGGGGTTCCACGACGAAGATATCGTCGTCATGAACGGAGCAGACCATGAGCAGGCGCTTTCCGTCCCAAGCCAGGCCCGAAGGCTGGACCAGGGCCGGTCCGTCCAAGGGCAGGGCCTTGTCCAGTTCCAGCCTTTGCTGGGCCTGCGCCACGCCCGCGCAAGCGGCCCAAATCAGCCCCAGCGATCCGATGGTTATCCGGTTCCGTCGTCCTATCGTTTCTCTTATCGACGCCATTTGCCCCTCCGCAATCAGCTCCGGAATGAATTTACCGTTACCGGCCGGGAAAGCGAAACCTTTTCGGACGGGAATGCCATGCCGGCTTGGGGAGGATGGGGGCGGGAGGGCCGGACGGAACAGTTCCTTCCGGGACCGCTTATAAAAATGGTAACGCAGGATTTCCTAGCTGTGCGACGCCAGCCATTCCACCGCGCCCAAGGTCTGGTGCCAGGCCCCCAGGGCCCCCGAGGCATAGGCGCCGGCGGCTTCGGGGCCGCCCGGCGCCACGGCGGAAGGCGCGCTGGAAGGCAAAGGTTTACGTTTGAGCAGAAACGCGGGAACATGGGGATTGGCGCGCAGGGCCTCGGCCAGGGCGGCGTCGGCGGCCTTACCCCGGCCCGCGCGGCGGAACTGCCAGAGGGCCCGGGTGTACGCGATTTCCGGCGAAGCATCCTCGCCGTAACGGGACAGGAGGTCGCCCAACTCCTCGTCCGCTCCGCTTTCCAAAAGGCATTGCAGCAAGATGTAGCGCACGCCCTGGTTGTCCGAGGGATTGAGGCGTATCAATTCCCGCAAATGGCCCAGGGCCTCTTCCTTACGGGACAGATCCCACAGGCATTCGGCCAGGGCCAGGCGGGCGCGCATGTACGGCCGCGTTTCCATGATGGCCCAGAAGTCGCCTTCCCCTTCGACGAAGATCGCCGGATCCAGGGCGCGGCGTCCGGCCTCGTAGGCTTTATGGTACAGATCCAGCGCGGCCTCGCGCGTCTTGGTCTCTTCCTGGGCGAGTATCAGGTAGGCGTCGGCGCAATCCTCGGATAGTTCCAGGGCGCGCCGCGCCAAGGAGGCCTTGCGGGCGCCGTCGGAGTTCCAGGCCTCGTAGACCAGGCTCTGCGCCTCGTCGAGCGGGTCGAGCGCGGCCGAAGGCGGGATTTCCCCGCTGGCCATCTTATCGTCGAGCAGGGCGTCGAGCTCGGCATCGGACATGGTATCGCGTCCGCCGAAAATCTGGGTGAGGCTGGCCATCACCTTCTCCAAGCTGGCGCGCTCATCGCGCGGGACCGCATCGGTTCCGAACGCCTCTTCGAGGGCGGGACCCGTGGACTTGGCTTCGGCCGGCTTCGGTCTGGCCGCTGGTTTCGGTTTGCCCGTTGCATCCGGTTTGGGCGCCGCTTTCGGCTTGGCCCGCTTGATCGGGGCGGCCGCAGTGGGCGACTTGGCCTTGGCCGGACGCTTGGACGGCGCGGCCTTCGCGCTCTTAGGCACCTTCGCCTGCTTGGACGGCTTCGAGGGCTTCGCCGCGGATGCGGTCTTGCGCGCCGCTTTGGCCTGCTTTTTCTTCATGGCTTCCCGCTTGCCCCGGACCCGTGCCCGCCCCCGGAATTCCGAAGTGCGGATCGTACCCCAAAATAAATAATCCCCCGCCGGGGCGGGGCGATCGCGTTAGCCGCCTTCCGGGCCCGCTTGCGCCCGACCAGTTCCGGAATCGCCACCCTGCGGGCGACGGCTCCCGCCGGACCGGATGCGGATGGTACGGCCGGGAACGGCGAAGCGGATGCCGGACTTGCCCAAGTCCTCATGGAGCCCCAAGTTGACCTCGTGCTGGATGTCCAGATGCCGGCCGAAATCCGGCGTCTCCACCACGTACGAGGTCTCGAAGCGCGGATTCCCGTCGGCGAAGCGGACGAAATGGCAGCGCTCGAAGGTGACATCGGGAAAGCGGGCGTATTGGGCCTTAACCTTGTCGGGCAGGCCGCGCAGGGCCTCGGTCGGCGTGGCGGCATCGAAGTCCAACTGGTAGACCACGCGGCGCCGGTGCATGCGCTTGAAGTTCTGCACCTTGGAATCGGTCAGCGACTTGTTGGAGAGGATGATCTGCTCGCCGTCGCCGCTGCGGAGGCGCGTAGTCTTGAGCCCGATATGCTCGACCTCGCCCTGCAGATCGCCGACCTTGATGTTGTGGCCCACTTCGAAGGGTTGGTCGAAAAAGATCACGAAGTAGGAGAAGACGTCGCCCAGGATGGCCTGGGCCGCCAGCGCCACGGCGATGCCGCCGATGCCGAGCCCGGCCATGAAGGCGGAGATCTTGATGCCCAGGTTATCGAGCAAAAGGAGTAAGCCCAGCATCCAGACCACGATCTTGGCGATGGTGATGATGCCATTGAGATTCTTCTCGCGGGCCTGGGTGCGGTCGGCCTCGTGCCGGCGCCAATACGCCTGGATGGAATGGTTGACGATGGCGATCACCGCGCGCACGGCGAGTACGGTGATGAGGGCGGTGGCCAGGGTGCGCATACCGTCCTGGATGGACTTCCGCCAGGGCAAATCCCGCAGACCCAAATAGACGATCATCACGTAGAGCGCGGGTACCACGTCCTTTTCCAGCGATGCGACCAGCAGATCGTCCCAGGTGCTGGCGGTGCGCTCGAAAATACGGCGCAAGCGCCGGATGACGAAGACCTGGAACAGGCGCAGCAAAGCGACGCCCACCAGGATGCCTAAGAGGACCTTGATTTCCTCGCGGACGGGGCTGCCGAGAAAGCTTTGATCGAGGAACTTGGCGAGGGTTTCGGGGAAATCCATGGGGCTAGGGGGCGGAGAAGGAAGTTTGCATGATCGGTGGGGGAAAAGTAATAATCGGGGCGGCCGGCATCCCCACGGGCCAGCGCGCGGCCTTTCCAAGAGCCGTTGGCGCGTTTTTTAAAAGAATCCCCGGGAAAAATCCGGTGCCGATAAAAAATAAGCCAGTTGAATCCTCAACCGGCTTTTCGAACTCGAGAGACGGGGCGAACGGCCCCGTGCCCTTATTCCATTCGGATCATTTGCAATCGAAAGACAGAACCACTTTGTAGTTCTTCTTATTGCGATCCAGTCCCATCGCCAGCATGCTGGTCGCCGCACCCGCGAAGCCGCTGCCCGCATCGCTCTTGGGGTTCAGATTTTCGGTCTGGGTGTTGACGATTTTGAAGTACTCATTATTGTATTTGTCTTTGCAAATGCCTTTGGCGTCCGTGTTGGCATTGCCCATGGCTTCGTTTTCGTCTTTACCGTAGGTGGTCGTGGAAAACTGCCCGTCGCCGATTTTACTCACCATTCCAATTGGTTTATAAGCGCAGTTCACGATAATAAAAGCGACAGATCCCAATACAAACAGCTTCATTTTCATTCGATCTCCTCCGGTTTAAGTAAGCGCGAACGAAAAATGGTAGTATTTTTCCGCTTGGAAACCAGGTTTTTTGTGGGTTTTTCTGGCGGAGCCTGGTCTGTCCCGCAAGAAATTTCGGGGGCCGCAAAAAAATTATGCGGTTTCAACCCTCTTTTTCATCGATTGGTTCTTTTTATGGAGAAACCTTTTCATATACCATTTCAAGAATAAGCCTTCCGCGATCCAGCCCAACGGGCCAAAAGGCGCTTCGATATGCATGACATCCGACTTTTCCGTTTTATCGCTATCGATTTCCTTGAAGCGATGTTCGTGCGAAAAGGTCTTGAATGCGCCCTTGATCATTTCGTCCCGGAAATAATACGGCTTCTCCATGTGCGTGATTTTGACCCGCAGCCTTTGCTTTATCCCGAAATGGACCGCCTCCCATTCCACCTCCTGGCCTTGCCCGATAAGACCGGATGTGACGCCACCGACCGCCCTTTCGCCCCGATGCTCCTGGGTCGCGGAATGCAGGGAGATATCCCGCTCGGCATCGAAAACCGTTTCGATCGATGCATCAAAAACCGTTTTCTCTTCGATCGTGATCATGCCCGGATCCCGCTCATCTTTTTGGAGTACAGGACGAACCAATAGTAAGTAGCAATTTGTGTCGCGCATAATCCCGTCGACAAGGGCTACCTGGGTCATGGATCCGGCCGGCGCTACCAGGTTCCGATCCCTGACCAACCCGTGAAGGAACCGGGAGTGGTATGCACGCAGGCGCCGCCCGATAGGCTGACCCCGCCTGCGGATCCCCAGACCGTCTCCGTGCCGTTCACGAAGATCCGCTTATCCGTCGCGCCGTCGCCGGGCGTGTTCCATACGCCTCCGGCCACGCCCGTAATCGCGAAGCACTCTTCGCCATTACCCAATCCCTGGCCGCCCACGGGAGCGGTCAGGAAAACGGGCGCGATCCCGTCCGGGCAATTGCCCGCGCAAGCGCCGCAGTTGCAATCCTGCGGGCAGCTCGTGCATCCCTCGCCCGCGCCGCATACGCCATCGCCGCAGCTGCTTAAGGGTTTCACCACCCAACGCATGCCGGCCGAGGCGGGATCGAAACGCAGCGCCGAGACCTCGGCTTCGCGGGCGATGGCCGGCGTCGCGCCGAGAACCCTGCCGTCCCAGCGGGAAACCAGGCGCACATGGCCGGCGCCGGCGTCGAAAGCCATCCAGGCCTGGTTATCCTTACCGTTGCAAACCTGCGCCACCACCGAATTGCCGACGGCGGCCAAACAGGCTCCGGAAACCTGCAAAGCCGCCCAACCTTCCGCGTCCACCGAAACGGCGAGGTTCTGGCCGGCGCGGCGATCGCAAACGTCCAACAGCGATAAGGAGCCCGAGGACGTGAAACACAGACCGGCGCTATCTCCGGCCGTGAGGGTGTAGGTTTGTCCCGCGGCCAAGACGGCCTGGGGATTGGCGCTGGCCACAGGATAGCGGCGGGAGATGGGGACGGGTTGCGGACGCTGGCCGCGGGCGGACCATACGATTTCCGCCTGATCGGCGTCGCGGCCGGCCGCTTCCATCACCACGGGAACCACGTGCCCCTTGATGAGATGCACGGTGCGGGATTCGCGCCCGCGATCCTCCCCCGCCACTTGCTTCCCGTTCACCCAGATCTTGACTTCGTTTTCATCCGCGGAGCGAAAGGCATAATCGTCGGTGCGATCGGGCTTCAGGAATCCGCTGTACCGGATGGAACCCTTGGTTTCATGCCTATCGTGACGGCAATATTTGGCATGGCGGCCATCGCGCAGATCGAACAGGGTGGAGTCGATCCCCAGGCCCACCAGATGTTTGAAGTCGTCCTTGGCGTAAACCTCGGTCAGGAAACCTACGCCGGGGGCGTCGGCCAAGGCCTGCACGTTGGGGGTATTTCCCGACATGGTGAGTAGGCCGAACAGTTGCCAAGCGTTGTTGAAATAGTCGTACTCGCCGATCGGCTCGGCCGTGGCCCTCGCGATGTCATAGGCTTCTTGCGGCGTGCTATTGGCCTGGTGAGAAGCCTCTCCGCATGCGGCGCCGGGATTGATGGCCGAATCGGCCGCCCAGATGCCCACGCCGGCGTTGGCCGAGAAGAAGGCGTTCAACCCCCAAGGCCAATCGGTCGTCCCATCCATGCGGTACACGGGCTTGATGTTGCGCGCGCCGACCTGCTTGAAGAAGCCGCCCATTTCGTTCATGGTTTCGTTCGCCTTGGGCGTATTGAACCAGAGCTTGTCCAAGGCCACGCGCCAGACCACGCGCGCCGCATCCCAGCCGAATTGATCGTAATCCGTATTGCCGGCGAAAGGCAGGGTCGGGGCGCCGGTGGAATCGGTCCAGTTATAGACGAGCTTGGAACATTGGCCATGATTGGCCTGTACGGCGTCGATGTTTTGCAGCGCCTTGTCGGCGACAATTTTCCAACGCGTGCCGCCCTCGAAGGCGTCGAATACGCGGTAGTAGCCTGGCGAGTAATACGACGGGTTGAGGACCGGTGCGGACCAGTTGTTGCCGGAGAGCAGATAGCCCGAGGGGCCGACTTCGTATTTCCGGATATTGGACAACGCGGTCTTGGCATCGGCGCAATAGTCATGGGCCCCCGTTTTCCAGGCCCCCGCTTCCACCTTCTTGCAGGCGAAGACCAGCGCGAGCGCCGCATCCTCGTCCGCGTCGGTGGCGGCTCCGCCCGCGTCGATGCTACACGGCGCGTTATCGCGGTCGATGCACCATTCCATCAGGCCTACCTTGCCCTTGGACGCCCATCCCTTATAGTACGTCCACAAATCGTCGAACAATCCTTGCTCATCGAAGAAGGCGGAAAAGACCATGGCGTATGCCTGGCCCTCGGACACGGTCGTGAAATACTTCCCGCCCGTGGCGTCCGTTTTCCAGATGCGCTTGCCGCCGATGGCGCCTACCGTGAGCTGGACCGGGGACAGCGGCGAAGGGGTTACGTGCCGATCGCGCCAGGTCACCCACTTGGCATGGATATCATCGGGATCGGCGGAGACGCCGCGACGGCAGGAGTTGTCCGTGCAATAAGGCCAACAAACGCCGCTGGCCGTGTTACGGCAATCCAGGCCGATGGAAAAGGCGCCGGCGGTCAAGGCCGTTGCCGCCAGGGCCACGACTATTTTTTGAACGAATGGGAATGGCTTCATTGGCTGCCCGCTCCTTCCCGCCATGGCGGGATTTGGCATTTTGTTATCCGACTGGACGGCAAATTTCGCGTTGGACAAGCCCAAACCGTTTCAAGTAACCGTCGCGCCGCAAAAAACTAAACGGAAGTGGATCGCATCTGGGGATTTATGTGTTTGGCCCGCGCCTAAACCGTGCTTTGGGGCCACCATTCCCCACAAAATCGGGGAATTCATCGGTTAGGCCGATTCCCTAAAAATAAAACTTGGTCACCAGGACTCATGGTCGCTTACTGGAAGGAACCGCCAGCCTACTAGGGACGTCATAGGAGACACGCTGCCTATCGAGTAGATTTCAGTGTCCGATTTCCGAATCGAAAGAATCGAAATTCAAACTGCCGGTTGCAACCAGCCTAAAGGAAGCATGCTCAAGGGTCTTTTGCTCAGCACCGGCATCATTTGTCTATCGGCATTCTTTTCCGGTTGCAGGGAAGGCTCCTCATCACCGCTAGAACCCGAACCCGCGGTCGAAAGCCCAAGAGAACTCCGGGAAACATTCTACACGAATGGGAAAATCGAATTTCGACACTTCGTGAAGAAGGATGCTTCGGGTAATGAAGTCGAAGACGGGCCTTGGGAACGTTGGTACGATGACGGCCAAATCTGGATGGAAGGCAACTATGCGTTAGGTTGGCCCGACGGGCTCGCGACGACATGGTATCGGAACGGCCAAAAAGAGCATGAGTACACGATGAAAGAGCGCCAATGGGATGGGCTTGAAACCTATTGGTATGAGAACGGGCAGAAGAAGCGCGAAGGCTCCTATGCGAACGGATCGGCGATCGGACGATGGACTCTCTGGTATTCAAATGGAAATCCGTTGGAGCAGTCCGAATTCAATGACGGGAAATTGGATGGCGACTACATACTCGGCTATGAAAATGGGCAGGTAAAGGTAAAGGGCTCCTATAGCCTTGGCCTACAGAATGGCAGCTGGGAATCCTGGTTTGATGATGGGAAAAAAAGCCAAGAGCAAACTTACAAGGACGGAAAAGAAGTCGGCCGTAGTACAACCTGGTACGCGAATGGGAACAAAAGCAGTGAATCCTTTTACACGGATGGGAAACCGGATGGGCTTTGGACCGATTGGTTCCCGGATGGGCAAGTGGAAAACCAAGGCGCCTACAGCCTCGGGCAAATGATCGGGCTTTGGACGGGTTGGTATCCGAGCGGAACCCAAAGGTCGGAAGTTGTTTATGCCAACGGATTGGTTGAGGGAATCCAAACAACCTGGTACGAAAACGCGCAAAAGGAAAGCGAGCGGTATTTCCACAATGGATTCCCGGAAGGGCTCTCGACATTATGGTACGAGACGGGAGAAAAGGAATCCGAATCGACTTACGAGCACGGTGTTTTGGTAAGTTCGAAAACTTGGGATAAGAACGGCTCGGAAATTCCGGCCATAACCGATCCTCTTGCCCTCACGGCCCCTTAAGGCTCGCCTTCAAAGTCTCCCCGGCGCCGCCCGCCGCGCTCTTGTCATCCAAAATTCGGGGCTGCAAAAGATATGGTCGATGCGGAATACGGGATGGCGGCCGAAGAAGGTGTTTTGCGGGCGATGCCCCTTGGCGTTCTCCTGCGCCTCGTGGAGGCGCGAGGTGAGGGTGCGGTACACGGTCGAGGAAGGGAAAGCGTTGAAATCGCCGCAGAGGATGACCGGGCCTACGCAGGATTCGCCGCCCAGCCATTCCGGTCCCATCAGGGCTTCGGATTGCCGTTGGCGCTCTTGGGAATAGAGACCCAAATGGGTGTTCAGGAAATGCAGCTCGGCGCCGGCGAATTGGAGGGCGGCCCAAAGCGCCCCGCGTACCTCGATGTCGCGGCCAGGCAGGCCGGGCAGCCGGCCGGCCTTGATCAGGCGCAAAGGGGAAACGCTCAAGAGGGCGTTCCCGTAATCGTCCTGTAGAACCGAAAGATCGGTGGGATAGTGATAGGCTTCCTTCAACTCGGCGGCGATGGCGCGGGCCTGGTCGCCACGGCGCGCCCCGTAGCATTCTTGCAGGGCGATGATATCGGGTTGGTATTGGGAAATGACGCGCGCGATGCGCGCGGCCGAAACCTTGCCGTCCATGCCCGAACAGCCGTGGATATTGTAGGTCATCACCTTCACGGCGCGGCCGCTCGACGCGCTCCGGCGCGGGAAGGCGCGCGGGGTCGAGGGCGTGCCGCGCAGATGCATGGCCGCTTCGCGGATTTGGCAGTAGCGGAGGTAGGGTACGGGCGGCAAGGGGGCGTTGATGGGAAACAGGCCGAAGGCGTGCGTCTCATCGTAACCGGGGCCGCCATGGGCGCCGTTCTCCCATACGAAGGTGACGGGCTTGCCCCGGGGGCGCCAACCCGCGATCACGAAATCTCCGGCATGGGGATGATGGCAGGACGCCACCAGGTCGCGGCCGCATTCTTCCGGGAAGCCGTGCAGGGGACCCAACACGCGGGCCGCGTCGCGGGGCAATTCGAATTGGCCTTCCGGCGTCACGACCATGGCCTTTTCGGGACCGTCCGGGTACATGACCATGGGGATATTGGCTTCGTTGACCAGGCGTCGGGCCAGCCCCGCGCGCTTGCCCGCTTCCGGGGGCTGGGGCAGATAGATGTGCCCGAAGGGCCCCACCGCGATCACCACGGCGGCCCCGGCGACCACCGGGGTTTCGGCGGGAACCGCGCTGCCGGCGCGCGTCAGCAGGTAATTCTCGGCGCGGCTGCCGGGGAAATTTTCGCTGCGGCTCATGCGCGGGGCGCGGCGCAGGGCGGCCACTTCGGCGACTTTCGCGCCCAGCACCTGGGAAACGGCCTGTTCCAAGGTACGCCCGTTCTCCTTGGCGTAGGGGACCACCGATTCCTGGCCATGATCGGAATAGATCCAGACGTCATAGTCGCGGCGGTAGGAGCGATGGGCGGCGGCCCAGATGCGCATGATGCAATTGTCGATGCCCAGGAGGGAGAAATGGGCGAATTTCGATCCCGGCCCGCGGCGGTGCGATTGCTCGTCGTAGCCGACGAAATTGCAATGGACGATAGGTAACCCGCGCGTTACGTCCATGGAGGATTGCACCGTGATCAGCTCGCGCAGGCCCACCGAGACGAAGACCCGCGAGAAGATGAAAAGCAGCTCCTGGCGGGCTTCATGGCGGGAGATGGCGCCCCGCACCGCGTCGTAGATGGCCACCACCACTTCCACCAGCAGCAAGCCTATCATGCGGAACAGGCTGGGAAAATTCCACAGGATCACCGCCAGGATGCCCAGGAAATTGGCGTTCTTCCAGATGGCGGCGGGGGACAATCCCGATGCGCAGAAATGGGATTCGGCCGCGCCGCCCGAGTACATATTGGAATAGGAACTGCCGCCTTCGCACAAGCCCTGGCCCAGGCCCCCCAGGTGAGTCTCCATGCGGGACGAGCATTCGGGCAGGATCAACTTCATGTAACGGCCCGTCTCCCGCTCCAGGTAGGCGAAAGCGGGGATGGCCCCCTTCACGCCATAGAAGAGCTCCGCCTGGGCGGCGGCCGTGGTGGAGGGGATCCCCGAGTACACGTCGTGGAGATGATACCCTTCCTTTTTCAGCAACTTGCGCAGGAAGGGCATGCGCCCGTGCCGGATGGCCTTTTCCAGATGCGTGCGGGACAAGCCGTCGATTTGGATCAGCACCAGGCCCCGGCGGTTATCGCCGTCGATTTTGGGCAAGCGCAATAGGCGCAGGGACCATTCGCTACGGCTGAACCAGCGCCGCGCCTGCCGTAGCCGGCTTTCCAATACGTGGATCAAGTGGGCCAGCCTTCCGTCTCGCGCGCCGAAGGGGGCGTCTCGTCCGCGCCGACCAAGGCCGATCCGGCGGCATGGGCCATGGTTCCGAACAGTTTCCATTCGGCCCCGATGCGCCGCATGGCATTGCTCCAAAGGCTTTCCTCAGGAACCTCCCAGGCGGCCTTGCGCTTGACGAGCGATTGGTAGACCGAGGCCAACCGGGCGGCGGATATCTCCGCAGAGAGGCCCCGCGCGGTGCGGAGGGCCTCGCGCGACAGGGACTGCCAGGCATCCTTCGGGAGGTCGGCGGCCCAGGCCAGCGCCGCGCTGAAGGCATCCTGATCCTCCACCGAAAGCTTGCGGCCGTTGACCCCGTCGCGCACTACTTCGCGCACCCCGCTGGCGTCCAGGGCCACCACCGGCGTGCCCGCGGCCATGGCTTCGGCCATCACCATGCCCTGCGTCTCGCTCTTGGAAGCGAAGGCGAACACGTCCATGGCGTCATAGGCGTCGGCCAGATCCTTGCCCTGCAGGATGCCGGCGAAGCGTACCCGCTCCGTTACCCCCGCTTCCGCGAAATACGCTTTCATGGATTCCTCGAGCGGGCCCGCGCCCGCCACCACGAACCAGGCCTTCGGCCGCTCTTGCAGGAAGTGCGCCACCGCGCGCGTCAGGAACATCAGGTTCTTTTCCGGGGCCAGGCGGCCGATGTGCCCCGCCAGGAAAGCATCGTCCGGGATCGCGCTCGACTTGCGGAAGCGGCGGCCCTGGCGGCGCGTGAACTTGGCGAGGTCCACTCCGGTCGGGATCACGGTGATGGGGGCGGTCACCCCGCGCTGCTGCAACAGGGTCGCCACCGATTGGCTGGGAGCGATGACGTGGTCGCACAAGTTGGCGTAGCCGGTGGAAAGATCGGTGACGAAGCGCTTGAGCGCCTCGGACTCGCCGGAGACGTAATGGGTGTACTCCTCGTAGAGCGTATGGTGCGTGAATACCAACGGCAGCCCGCGGCCCGAGGCGACGCGGACCGCGGTATCGCCCAAGAGGAAAGGATGATGGGCGTGGATGAGATCGGGCTGGAAGCGATCGAGGGGCTCGGTCAGAAGGCCGGGCACGGGCAGGCGCACCGAGAAGTCGCTGCCGTTGAAGCGCTGGATGGCCGGCACCCGCACGACGTCGGTTTCCGTTTCCGGCCGCCCCGTGAATTCGGGAGCCACCACCATGACCTTCATCCCCAGGGCGCGCAAGGAGCGGCTGAAGCCCTCTACGGATCGGGCCACCCCGCCCACATGGGGCAGGTAGGTATTGGTCATCATTACGATCCGCATCTAACTCAAGATAAACCCTTTTGAAGCGGAGCCAAGCGGAACGCGAATTCGGCCTCCCAAAGCCGGCGGGCGGCATGGGGATTTCGGAAGGATCGGAAGGGCCTTTTATATATTCTCCCCACCCCCAGCTACCAAAGAGGGAACGGATTTGGACAGCGTAGCCACGGCCCTGCCCCTAAACGGCGGGTTCTTGCTGAATTCCCTCGGCATCATCCTGATCAATATCGTGCTTTCGGGCGATAACTCCGTGGTTATCGCCATGGCCGTGCACGAGCTCCCCAAACCCATGCGCATCCGCGGGATCGTGATCGGGACGGCGGGTGCGGTGCTTCTGCGGGTGTTCTTCACCCTTATCGCCTCCCACCTGCTGGAAGTCCCCTTCCTGAAACTCTTCGGCGGTCTGGCCGTCCTGTGGATCGCGGTGAAGCTCCTGATCGAGGAACAAGAGGCCCTCGAGGGGCGCCGCCCGCCCGCCTCGGTCTGGCACGCCGTCTGGATCATCCTGGTGGCCGATCTCACCATGTCCATCGACAACGTGCTGGCGGTGGCGGGCATGTCCCATGGCAATTCGGTGGAGCTCTGGTTGTCCTTAGGGCTATCCATCCCGCTGGTGGTGTTCGCCAGCACCCTGCTTTCCTCCCTGATGGATCGATTCCCCATCATCCTCATCCTGGGGGCGGCCCTGCTCGGCAAGGTGGGCGGGGAGATGATCATTACCGATCCGGGCCTGGGCGCATGGTGGCACCTGGGCGAATCGCGCCCCATCCGCTGGGCCTTCCAGGCGCTCACCGTCGCGGCCGTGCTTTTGGCCGCCTGGCGCATCCGGCGCCGTCGCCCCGCCGACCATGGCTCCCCGTAAATCCTCCTATCGGCCCGTCCCCGCCGGCTTCTTTTCCGCCGGAACGGTCGCGGTCGCGCGCGCGTTGCTGGGGAAAATCCTGGTGAGCCAATCCCCCGAGGGACGGACCGCCGGCCGCATCGTGGAGACGGAAGCCTACCTATGCGACGATGCCGCCTGCCACGCCTCCCGCGGGGAGACGAAGCGGAACCGGGCCATGTTCGGGCCCGCCGGACGATCCTACACCTACCTCATCTACGGGATGTATCGCTGTTTCAACGTGGTGACGGGGCCGAAGGGCGTGGGCGAAGCCGTGCTGATCCGCGCCCTGGAGCCGATCGAGGGTTTTGATTTGATGGCGATGCGCCGCGGGGTCGCGGAGCCGAAGGCGCTTTGCAGCGGACCAGGAAAGTTGGTGATTGCGCTGGGGATCGCCGATCTACCCGATGGATCCGATCTTCGGAAGGTGCCTTTGATGGTGGCGGAGGAGAGGGCGGAGGCGGTTGGACCGGGGGCCAAGGTGCGCGGCGGGGCGGGAACCGCGGCGGCCGCGGGAATCAAGGTGACGACGCGCATCGGGATCAGCAAGGATGCGCACCTGCCCTTGCGTTTCTACCTGGAGGGGAGCCCTTGGATCTCCCGCAAATAGAAATCCGGGTCCGCCTCTAAGGGCGGGGTGCGAGGGTCCGGCGGGAGCCATCGATCCTATATAGGCCCGATTTCCAGGGCCATCCCCGGAAATCCCTTCCCTCAGGCCGGCTTTTCCTTCCGCCCCGCGCTTTGACGGCGTCCGTCACGAGCGGATACCCGTCGTTTCCTTCCACCAGCCACACGTTGCGAAAGGCCCCCGTGCTATCCAGGCTCTGCAGCGCCACGAGTACTTGCTTTCCGAGGACGGGGATTCTGCGCCGCGAATGGATCAAGATCCCGTTTTGCCAAACCGTGAGAGCGCCTTCGCCTCCCGAATCCGGCGGGGTCGAAACCTGGATGTCCATGGTCTGCCATGCTAGCGGCGGAAAGGCCGCCATCACCCGTGGGGCGTACAAGCCTTCGATGCCGCCGCATTCCTCCGACCCCGTATCGCTGCCGAAGGAATCCAGCAGTTGGATCTCGGCATAGAAATGCCCATCGTCCAGGAAGCGCACCCCGGAGTTCCCGCGCGCCGGGCCGATGGCTTGCGGCAGGAAGGGCATGCGGAATTCCAGATGCAGGGAAAAGTCCGCGAACTTGGCGTTCGTCCTGGCCTCGCGTTGCAGCGGCGCGAGGTTCCCTTCGGAGTCCTGGGCCGCGTTCGTCCACGCGACCGGCGCCCCGCCGTCGAAGAGCACCGTCGCCCCGTCCGGGGGCTTCAGTCCCAGGGTCGGGCTTATCCGGCTCGTCTTGGTCAGGGTGAAGGGCGCGGCCGGACCGGCGAATCCTTTCAGGGTATCTCCCGAGATACCCCCCGCATAGACCGAGTCGGAGATAGCCAGATCCCGACCGGAGCGGGTCCCTTGGACAGGATAGCGATCGCCTTGCGCGCCCGCGCCCGGCAGACCTCCCGGGAAGAAGACGAGGGTGAAGGCGCCTTCGCCCCGGGCGATCACCTGCGACCCCAGGGGCGTCCCGTCGGAGGAGCCGGCCGTATGGACGGTTCCCAGGTATTCCCCTTGCAAGGCGAAATCGGGATCGGGAAGGACGGCGGGTTCTGGAGAAAGGGCGGTGGCCAGGGCGGCGAACAGGGCGGGAATCAGCATGGTCCGTTAAAGATATTTGATAATTGCGGGTCGTCGATTACCATTGAGCGAAGGCCAACTTATGATTCCCAGAAATCGAACCCCCAGCCACCCCGGAGATATCCTGATCCACGAGTTCCTTGAGCCCATGGAACTCAGCCAGGTTTCCCTGGCCGCAAAACTCGGGATCCCCATCCAGAGGATCAATACCCTCATCAAAGGCAAACGCGGCATGACCGCGGAAACGGCCATTCTTCTCAGCGAGGAACTCGGCACCAGCCCTGAGTTCTGGATGAATCTCCAAATCTCATGGGATTTGTTCCATGCGCAACGGCGGCTGAAAGCCGCTTGAGGCTTCGGAGTCTGAATCAGCGTCTGTCGTGGCCGTGAAGATTCCGAAGCTTCGGGGCTCCCAGCCCTCACTCCTGCACCGGCTCCGCCGGGCACAGCCATTCCAACAGCCAGGGCAGCACGGTGAACATCACCAACAGGCCGCACCCGATGCCGAGGGTGGACAGGAAGCCGATGGTCTGCATGCCCTTGTGGGCCACGAAGCAAAGCCCCAGGAATCCGAACACGTTATTGAGGGTGCCCGCCAGCACCGCCGAACCGGTGGTCTGATACAGTTCGCCGATCTTGCCCCGGCCCATTTCCAAGCGGCGATGGTATAGATGGATGACCGAATCCACCGAGGAAGAGAGCACGGTGGGCAAGACCACCAGATTGAACATGCCCAGCTTAAGCCCCATCAAGCCCATGATCTTGTAGGTCCACCATGCGGAGAGCGCCACGAAGCCGCAGCTGATGACCACGCCGCGCCAGGAACGCATGTCCAGCCAGGTGATGAAAATCAGGATCAGGAAGGTGAAAATGGCCAGGCGCACGCCGTCGCCCTTCACCATGCGCACCACGTCCGCGTAGATGAAACCGCTGGAGGCCACCATGACCGGCCCCTCATCGGAAGGGACGCTGCCGAAGCGTTCCTGGAACTTGCCGCTTTCCACCGCGTCGCTTTCCTTCAGTTCGCCGTAGAGGTAGCCGAACTCCCCGTGATGGCCGTTCGCCTCGGTGAGGAAGCGTTTGGCCCAATCGGGAAGCGAATCGAAACCGAATTCGCCGGCCCCCAGGTAGCGCCGCAGCAAGTCCAGGTCGGCCCGGGTGGCGCTATCGACATGCTCGATGGCGCGGGCGCCGAGCATCTGCCTGATCTCGGCCATGACCTTCAGGCGGGCGTTCTGCTGATCGACCGCGGGCACGAAGGATTGGATGGTGGCGAAGCTCTTCAGCATGCTATCGGCGGGATTGCCGTATCGGGACGCCAGGGAATCGTGCACCGAACGCATCTGCGCCTCGCTCTTCCCCAGGATGATGGAGGGCGAAGTGTTGCGGCCCGCGCCCACGGCGCGCCCGTAGCTGATGCCCGTCGAGGTGCTAGGCCCGCGCAGATGCTCGAAGTCGTTCTCGAATCCCGTGCGCGGCCCCAAGGAGACGGCCAGGGTGAAAAGGACGGTGGCCACCGCCATCATCTTGAGCATCTTCGGGCCCATCTTGAGATGGGGCAGCAGAATCCCCCCGCCCACCTCGTCGCCTCCCGGCATGAGGAAGTCGATCACTACGTGGATCCAATGGGCATGCAATTTCGCTTTGATCCAATCGGCAATCCGCACGAACAGGAAGAAGAGGGGCGGCAGCACCAGCCAGGTGGAGAGCAGGGCGAAGGTGATACCGAGGCTGACCACGACGCCGAATTCCTTGAAGCCCTTGAAATGCCCCAACTGCAGGCTGGCCATGGCGAAGATGTTGCTCGCGGCGCCCGCCAGCAGGGAACGCCCGCTGCTATAGACCGCCTCGATCATGCCGTCCATGGGGTGGTAGCCTTTTCGCCCCTCCTCCGCCCAGCGCGAATAAAGATGCACGGTGTATTCGATGCCCAGGCCGGCTATCAGGGCCAGGATGAACATGGTGAGCAGGGTGAGGCGCTCGTAGATGAGATAGGTGACGCCGGTGGTCCACGACATCGCAATGGTGAGGGGAACCATGGTGAGGACCACGCTCACCACCTTGCGGACGAAGAACCACAGGAGCAAGAGGATGAGCGCCAGGGAGACGGCGCTGGAAACGATAATATCGCCGGTGACCTGGCTGATCTCGTTGAAGTTCCGGTAGGCGCCCACCACTTTCGCCACCATGTGCGGGGAAAAGCGCTCGGGATGCATCGAGTCGAGCAGGGCCGTGCCCCGCTCGTAGATATGCTTGGAGAAGATGGCGTCGGTGGAAGGATGGTTCATTTGGGCCAGCACTACGCCCACCCACATACCCCTTTCCTGATGCCAGCCCATCAGGCGGGTCTTGAGGCTGTCGGGCCGGGGCGGGCTCTTGGCATCCGCGGCGGCCTGCGCTTGGGCCGCGGAATCCCCCTTGCCATGACGCACCTTGGCCAAAAGGGCGTCGATCAGATCCTGCGGCAGCCCTTGGCGCCGCAAGGCGTTCACGTCCGGCCAGCCGTCCAGGCTCGGCTTGGCCGCGGGCGTATCGTCCAGGCTCTCCACCAGCGGGTTGGCCTTGGCGAATCCCCCGCCGATCATCCCGGAGATGCGATCGCGCAGATCCTGGAGCTGATCGGTAGGCAGGTAAATCAAGGCGTGCCGCTCGAAGAAGCTGCGATCCTGATCGTATTGGACCCAAACCACCTCCTTCCAGCGCATCAACGAATCGGCGATCGCTTTCTGGAAAGCGCCCACCGCCTCAAGGGACGGGGCCTGGAGGGCGATGGTGAAGAGATCGGTGCTGCCCATGCGCTTCTCCGCCTGCTGCAAGGCCACCACCGATGGGGTCCCCTTGGGCAAGAGCACGCGTAGATCGGTTTCGATGCGCAGCTTGGCGGAGTACTGGGCCGCCAACCAAGTCACCACGCCCAGGAGGATGAGCGGGATGAGGGGCTGCCGGTAGGAGAACCGGACGTAGCCGTTGACGAACTTGTACCAGAGGCCGGAGCGTTTAGGAGGGACGGGAGGGAGAGAAGTATTCAAGCTGGCTTTCCCGGCGGCGAAATCATGGCGAGATGGTTTTCGGAAATATAGAAAGCCCTGTCCGGCGCTTGCGCGTATCCTTCAGCCGAGGCGGGCCGGGCCGTAATGCGAACCCGCATTTTGATACATTCAAGCGGGATGGCGACGCTACGGGGATACCTGCTTAAAACGGACAAGAGCTGCTCGCGGATCGATGCCCCGGCCGCCCTTGCCGCGGCCGACGAGGAAAGCACCAAGCTCTTGTGGCTGGACATCGAGGGGGATTTCCCCGAGGACACGGGCGCGGAGATGGCCCGCATCCTGGGCTGGCATCCCCTGGTGCTGGAGAACTTCCGCCTCGCGAGCTCTCGCCCCAAGCTGATCCACTTCGATCGTTACACCCAGATCACCTTGCATGCGCTCAATCTGTCCGCGCCCAAGGACGAGGGGCGCACCGCGGAGATCGACGTGGTGATCGCCAAGAATTACCTCGTCACCAGCCATAAGCATCCGGTGGCCGCCATCGCCGAGTCCCTGGCCGACGTGGAGGCGGGGCGTTACGCGCCGCATGCGACCGACGAACTGTTGCATCAGGTCGTCTCCCACATGATCGACAAATACGTTCCCGAGGTGGAAGGCAAACGCGACCTCATCTCCGGATTGGAAGAAGAGGCCCTCTACGCGCCGGCCTCCGATCTGCTGGAACGGATCGTGACCCTGCGGGACGAGATGATGGGCCTGGGGCTGGCCCTGGCGCCGCAGCAATTGATCTTGGCGCAACTGGCTTCCGGCGCCTGCCGCCACGTGCGCCCCTTCGTCCGACCCTATTTCCGGGACGCCGAAAGCCGGATGCGCAACCTAATCGATGAGCTGGGCAGCTACAAGGAGGTTTTGGCCAACTCCCTGGAGCTGTACCGGTCGGCCATGTCCTCCCGCACCAACGACACCATGAAGGTCTTGACCGCCATGTCGGCCCTGTTCCTGCCCCTTACCTTCCTGACCGGGCTCTTCGGCATGAACGTGGACCTGCCCCTGGTGCACGAGCGCCACGCTTTCATGGCCATCGTAACGCTATGCCTGACCAGTTTCGTTGGTATGACGGCATATTTCAAGATCAAGAACTGGTTCTGAAAGGGGCCGAGCCGTGGAAATCAGGTCCGTAAATCCCGAGACGCTCGCGTCCCTGAAGGAATATGCCGACCCTGAAGATCCGGACTTTTTACGGGATATCCTGGGAACCTACCTCGCCGATTCCGAGACCCGTTTGGCGGCGACCCGGGAGGCCTACCGGACGGGCGATGTCGAGGCCCTATTTCGCCTCTTGCATACCTTGAAAGGCAGCAGCCTCAACGTGGGAGCCGAAGCCCTCTCCGCTCTGCTGCAAGCGTTGGAACGGGAGGCGAAAGAGGGCAAATTGCCGGAAGCGGATGACCTGCGCGCGATCGAGGCCGAATTCTCCCGGGTCAAGCAAGAGCTCTCCGCCTACCTCGACGCGTAGGCCCACTTTTCGATCATCCCTTTCAGGCTTTCCGGCCGGTAGGGCTTGCCGAGGAAGTCGTCCATCCCGGCTTCCAGGCATTTCTTGAACTCATCCTGGCTCACGTTGGCGGTGCAGGCGATGATAGGCATGCGCGCCGATCCCCCGCCTTCCCGCGCGCGGATGGCCCGGGCGGCGGCGAAGCCGTCCATCACCGGCATCATGCAATCCATCAGCACTAGGTCGAACTCGCCTTCCCCGCAGAGGCGGCACGCGCATTCCCCGTCCACGGCCAAGGTCACCTCGCATCCCATTTTCCCGAGCAAGCGCATCCCCAGCTTCTGGTTGACGGGATTGTCTTCGACGAAAAGCACCCTAGGAGCGGGACGGTCCGGGGCCGGAGGCGATTGGGGAGGCCCTGCCACGGGGTCCGCAGCGGCTTCCTTGCCCAGGCCGGGCGCGATCGGTCCGGCGGCGGGGTCGCTCCCGGCCACGGTCGCCGCATGCGGTTGCGAGGGCGCGGGCGGCAAGGGTAAATCCACCCTGAATGCGGAACCCGCCCCTGGGCGGCTGTCCACCGCGATGATCCCCCCCATCATGGAAACCAGCCGGGAAGTGATGGCCAGCCCGAGCCCGGTGCCGCCGAACTTGCGAGAAGTGGAGGAGTCGCCCTGTATGAAGGGCTGGAAGAGGCGGCCAATCTGCTCCGGGTTCATCCCGATCCCGCTGTCTTCCACCGAAAAGCGGAGGCCTCCGGAGATCTGGGGCGAGGGCATCACGGTCAACCGGACCCAGCCCTTCTGGGTGAATTTGATGGCGTTCCCGATCAGGTTGAACAGGACCTGGCGCAACCGCCCCGGATCGCCCCATACGAATCCGCCTTGGCGGGCCTCGACGTTCGCGATCAGTTCGATGCCGCTCTTGAGCGCTTTTTCCCTCAGGATTTCGCATACCGACGTCGCGAGCCTCACGGGATCGAAGGGGATTCTCTCGACCTCCATCCGGCCGGCCTCGATCTTGGACAAGTCCAGGATGTCGCTGATGAGGTTGACCAGATGTTCTCCGCTATCGAGGAGCACGCCGACCAGCTCCCCTTGCTCGGGCGTGAGACCGGTGTCCTGCAGGAGATGCGCCATGCCCAGCACCCCGTTCATGGGGGTGCGGATTTCATGGCTGACCGTGGCCAGGAAGGCGGACTTGGCCAGGGTCGCGGCCTCGGCCTTTTCCTTCGCTTCCAACAAGCTCTCTTGCGATTCCTGCAAGGCCTGGTTTTGCGAGGCGAGATCGCTGGTCAGGGTCGCAAGACGCTCTTGGGCGCGGCGTTCCCGGGCGCGGTAATCGAGGATGAAAAGGAAAGCGGTCATGGCCAGGGCCCCGGCCAGGAACAAGCTGCTCCATTCCGCGTTACGGATCAACCCCAGGCGCGCATCCAGGCTCTTGAGATCCATGTCCAGGCAAGCGGCCCCTAAGACGCTGCCGGCGGGACCGTTGATGGCGGAGCATCCGCTTTGGAAGGTCCCCCAGGCATCCCGGTAGGGAAACCGATCGGCCCGGGCGCCTCCCTCGCGCAAGACCTGACGGAGGTTTTCCGATGCCTCGGGATAGGCCTGCATCAAAAAGGAATGATCTTCCACTCCGTCTTTATCCGCGTCCCCGCGCGGAGTCCCGTCCACCACGAAAACCACGCTGTCCCCCCGCAACCGGCAGGTGTACGCGAAGCGGAAGACCGGATTCCGTTCCCGGAAGGTGTGGATCCGTTGGTACAAGGTATCGTAGGCGGGGGAACCTTCCTGCCCGGGACGCGTGAGGGAAGCGAACAGCGCGGTGTCGATAACGGTGGAAAGCGCTATCGAAGATTGCGTAAGCCATTCTTCCAACTGCGTCCGCATCGCTGCCCCGGCCGTCCGGCCGATGTAGCCGATCGAGACGTAGGAAACCGCGAGGATGAGCCCTGCCGCGAACAGGCTTTCCCGCAGGGCCTTGCCATCGCGTAGCGAAGCGGCCCAACCGCGGAGTCTGCGCGCCTCTTTCATCCGCCCGCCGGTTGGAGGTTCATTCGCGACCGCGCCCTCAAGCCGGGCTAATCAAGTCATGCCGCCGAAGGTAGCGCAGCACGGAACCCGGTAGATAGGGTTTGATGATGTACCCGTCCGCTTCATCTCGGAACGATCGCATTACGGTTTGCTTGTCCGCCTGGGTCGTGGCCATCGCGATGGCGCACCGGCTCTCCCCGGCCACCGCCCGGGAGCTTTCATCGGCGCGGATCTTCCGCAACAATTCGCCGCCGTCCATTCCGGGCATCACGATATCGAGAAGGATCAAGTCGTAAGGAGCGCCCACCGCTAACGCGGATTTATAGGCCTGCAAGCCTTCTTCGCCGTCGCAAGCCTGATCGCAGGTACCCAACTTGCGGAGTTCGCGCGTCAGCAGTTTCCGAGAAAGGAAATCGTCGTCGACGATTAGGATACGCATCACTCCTCCGGATCGGCCAGGCGCGCGACATGATCATTATGCGGCCGGGTCGGCGCGAGGTCAACGCTTGTGCGGTTAGGAGAGGCCGGGGAACTTTCTTACCCGGATTTGCCCGGTTCCCATCCGAATCATGCCATTTCCGATGCTGATTCTATTGTCGCGCCCAGGCGCCAGTGCTAGAATCCGGTAACCGCCTACCCGCCCAAAAGGAGCGCTATGGGATCGCCTGTCAAGGTCGAGCATATCAATCCCTTCGTGAACGCCACGATGGAAACCTTCAGAACCATGGTCCACACGGAGGCGACCCCGGGGAAGATCATGCTCGTCTCGGGAAGCCATTTGAAATACGACATCTCCGGCATCATCGGCCTGAGCGGCGGCGCCAAGGGCACCGTGGCCTTGTCCTTCCCGCGCATAACCGCCCTCAAGGTGGTCTCCGGGTTAATCGGGGAAAAGCAGCTGGCCTTGGACGATACCGTCAAGGATGCCGTTGGCGAGCTCGCCAACATCGTCGCGGGCGCGGCCAAGAAGGATCTGACGCAATACAAGATCAGCATCTCCCTGCCCACGGTCATCATCGGCGAGAACCACCAGGTCCAGGGCGGCAAGGAAGTCGTTCCTTTGCTCGTGCCCTTCGAAACCTCTTTCGGCGGTTTCCACCTGGTTGTCGGTTTTACGAGCGAGATCTGAAACATGCCCATATCCATCCGCGCCGAGCACGTCAATCCCTTCATCCTCTCCAACCTCGAGACCTTCGTCAAGATGGTCGGCATCGAGGCCAAGCCCGGCAAGCCCATCCTCAAGCAGGACGCCCGCCTCGACTACGATATCTCCGGCATCATCGGCCTTTCGGGCAAGGTGATCGGGACCGTTTCCCTCAGCTTTCCCGAAGCCACCGCCTTGGCGGTGTGCAATAAGTTCATGTCCGCCAATCTCAAGGTGATGAACGCGGAGATCCTGGATGCGGTGGGCGAGCTCATCAACATCGTCGCCGGCAACGCCAAGAAGGGCCTGACGGAATTCAACATCGAGATATCCCTTCCCAGCGTCATCGTCGGCAAGAACCATCGCATCGTCGAACCCAAGGGCTCCGTGGGATTCGTCATCCCCTTCGCAAGCGCCCTCGGGAGTTTCCACATGGCCGTGAGCCTGAAGCCGGCCTGAAACCAATCACGCATCGCAGAGGTCACATCATGAAAATCCTGCTCGTCGACGACTCCACCACCATGCGCCGCATCCAGAAGAACACGCTCGAGAAGCTCGGCCATACCGACGTCACCGAGGCCGGGGACGGCGCCGAGGCCATCGCGAAGCTGCAGGGCGGCGGCTTTGAACTGGTCCTGATGGATTGGAACATGCCCAACATGACCGGCATCGAAGCCTTGAAGAAGATCAAGGCGGATCCGGCCCTCAAAAGCGTGCCCGTGATAATGGTGACCTCGGAGTCGGAGAAAACCCGCATCCTCGAAGCCATCCAGAGCGGAGCGGCCAATTACGTGGTGAAGCCCTTCCAGCCCGAGACCTTGGCCGAGAAAATCGCTTCGTCAGTGAAGAAATAAGGGTTAGGCGCGAAACTCCCGCGCCAGCGACCAGGATTCCTGGCGGGATCTTTCCGGCGGCCCGATCAGCGCATCCACCAGATTGAGCAAGGCTTTGGGGCTGAACGGTTTCGCGAGGAAGCCCGACTCCGGATGCTTCAGAGCGTCGGCGACGCGCTCGGCCAGGCTACGGAACGGGGTCAGGTATAAAACCTTCATCGCTCCGTATTGCCCGCCCGCGGCCTCCAGCAGGACCGGCCGCGATGCCGTGCCGCATTGTTCCATGATCAATAGGCGAATCCCGGAGTAGCCGGCGCGGAGCAGGCGCACGGCTTCGTTTTCGCTGGCGACCGCCAGAGCCCCGTATCCGGCATGCTTCAAAATGGACGGGATGAGGCTCCGGATGGACCTGTTCTCATGGATCGACAATACGAAAGGGGTTTCGATGATCGCCATTGATGGGAAGATACGGGCCCGTACGGCCGAAGCAAGGAGAAAAACGGACGGTAATAGGTTAGGCAGGGGCGAGCCTGCTTAAGAATCCGCTGCTCAGCTTAGGAAAGCGCGATCGGCCGCAAGGCTGTCGCATAGCGAAGCGTACGCGCTCCGCAAACGCTCCGGGTCCGGAGCGGATCCCGCGGCGCGCAAAAGGCGCTCGGCAAGGGATCCCTGCTCGAGGATCAAATTCAAGCGGGGGTACAGGGCCGCATCCGCGCCGTTCAGGCCGTCGGCGGGGAAGAGCCGCGGAGTCAGGGCCCGCAGGAACGCGCCCGCCGTGGGCTGAGGTTCCAGGCCGAAGGCGCTAAAAGGGAATCCGTCGGGCAAGGCCGCTCCGCCGCCGCTGCGGGCCGCCTCCAGGAAGACCGCCTTCAATAATCCGGGCGGAGCCTTGCGATGGAGCGCGGCAAGATCGCCCCCGTTCTCGATCATATGCTGCAATGCCCGCGCGGCCCAGCGGCACACCGCCAGATCCGCGGTCGGCCCCTCCTGGCTGTCCAGGCAGCGGATCTCGATGGACCCGCGCGAGAAACGCGCGATGGCCGCGCGCGAGTTGAGCCATTCCTCCTGCAAGAGGCCGTCCGGATCGTGCGGGGCGATGGCGCGGAACATGGGCTGCAATATCCGATCGCGGTATTCGGACTCGCTTTCCGCCGGCTCCGGCACGATGCCGCCGATGATCTGGGGAAGGCGCTTCTGGTTGCCCACGTAATGGGACAAACGTCCGCTCAGCCAACCATGATGGGCGCCGTCGTGGAAAGGGCTCGACGCCGCCAGGGCGGGAAGTACGGGCAACAGCAGGCTGATGGCGCTGTGCAGGCGCGCGAATTCGGCGTCGCCGCGGAAAGGCAGGTTCAGGTGCACGCTCTGGATGTTGAACCAGCCATGCCCGCGCACCCCGAAAACGCGGTCGAAGGCGGCATAGATGGCGTTGTCCTCGTGCATCCACAAGCCCGATTCGCGGGCCGGATCCATGAAGGGGTGCATGCCGCCGGGCATGAGGCGGCAGCCCCAGCCTCGCAAGGCGCCATCGGCCGCGCGCACGGCGGCGGCGAAGTCCCCGGCCTGCGCGGCCAGGTCCGTCGCGGGCCGCCGGAGTTTCAGCTCCAGCACGTGGGCGGCCAGTTCGTTGTCGGCCTCGACATTGCCTGCGGCGGGATGGGCGTCCGGGTCGCCCCCCAGCGCCTCCAGGAGCCGATCGGCGGAAGCGTCCACCGCCAAGCCGTTCCGGCGGACGATGGCGTATTCGATCTCCACGCCGTAGACCTGGAAGAGGGACCAAGATTTAGGCTCCTCGCTAGGAGTTCGCTGGGCGAACTCCACGCTCGTCGCATTTGAATGGGCCGGCTCCTCGCTCCTCGTCGCATTTGAAGGGGTCGGCTCCTCGCCGGGATTCTGATCAAAGGGAGCGGCACCGGACGCGGCGGGGGGCGCCGGTTCGGGTTCGGGGGCGGCTGGGACGGACCCGCCTAAGCCCCGGGCATCAAAGCGGGCGTTTATCGAACCACCTGCAGGTTGAGGAGCTTGACGATCTCGGCGGGCATGGCCGGCTCGCGGTCCTTGCGCGCCTTCAGCTTATCGATGCGGTTGGCGAACTCCTCCATAATCGTGTTATAGAGGCGATCCTTGAGCACCTGATCCTCCACGCCCACGTCGATGTTGGGGTTGTCGTTCACTTCCACCACGTAGGGCTTCTTGCCCACCACCTTGATGTCCACCCCGTACAGCCCGTCGCCGATGAGCCGGGCCGCGCGCAAGGCGGTATTGATGATGAGCGGCTGCACGTGCTCGACCGGATAGGTCAGATGGGCCCCGTCCTTGGCGTCGTCCTTATGGTTGATGATCTGCCAGTGGTTGCGCGACATGAAATATTTGCAAGCGAAAAGCGCCTTGCCGTTGAATACTCCGACGCGCCAGTCGAACTCGGTGGGCATATACTCTTGCGCGATGATGTAATCGGAACGCTTGAAATACTCCTTGCACGTCGCCGCCAATTCGCCCGGATCTTCCACCTTCACCACGCCCCGCGAGAACGACCCGTCGGGGATCTTGATGATGATGGGGAATGAGAAATGCTCGTAGATCTGGCCCAGGTTGTCCTCGGACAGGATGAAGGTTTTCGGGCGCGGGATGCCTTCCCGCTTGAACAGCTCGTTCAGGAAGATTTTATTCGTGCAGTACAATATCGATTTTGGATCGTCGATAACCACGATCTTTTCCTTCTCCGCCTTCTTGGCGAAGCGGAAGGTGTGGTGGTCGATGGCCGTGGTTTCGCGGATGAATAGACCGTCGAATTCCGGCAGATGCGCGAAATCCTTCTTCTCGATGACTTCCACGTCCAGGCCGTTGTGCTTGCCGGCCTTGATGAATTTCTGGATGGCCGCGTCGTCCGAAGGGGAGAACCGTTCGTTCGGATTGTAGAGGATGGCCAAATCGTAGCGGGCCGAATTGTTGAGCCGCTTGATGCCCCACCGGTTGATGGAGAATTCGGACAAGGCCTCCAGGAACACCCCCAGGTGCGACTCGGGGATGGAGTTGATGGACATGGAGCGGATGGAGGTGAGGATCCAGTGTTTCTCGCGGCGGAAATAGACCTTGAAGAAGGGGCAAGGGAACAGGTTGAAGAACATGCGCGAGATCTTCTCGTATTTCTTGGACGCGTTCTTCCCGAAATACACCGACAGCTCGTATTTGTTGTCCGAGATGTTGGCCAGATCCTTCTGGATCTGCGCGTTCAGATCGTCGGTCTCGATGAGGTAGAATTCCTTCTTCGAGAGCGCCTGCATGGTGGAGATGTTGGGCAGCACCTTATGGCCGCGCGCCTCCGCCACCAGCGAAACGTAATACCCCGATCCGAGGTAGCCGTAATTGCTGGCCAGGTTGATGATCTTCAATGGCCGCACGTCCTGCCATTCGGGGGCGAAGAGGTAATCCTCCACGCTCACGAATTCGATCTGCGGGACCCGTTTCTTCCAGTGGCGGGGATTCTCCACCACGCATATGTTCCTGATCATGGCCTTATCTCTTTGCTATGGCTAAGAGGTTTTCGTCGTAAGTGAGTATGCCGAGCATTACCGCGTTGCTGAACTTCACGAAGGGCAGGCGGTAGGTGCCCGTATCCGAAAAGGGATTCTTGCGCAGGGGATCCTGGATGGTGACCATGCGCGTATGCGGATCCCACGCGTTCACCACCACGAAATGCCCCACGGGATGGCCCGCGACATCGTCTTCCAGGTTGTCGTGGGTTTCCCGGGACTGCTGGTAGAGATAGGTCGCGGAAAGACCGCAAATGACCGGCTTATGCGACCGGAATAGGCGGCCCATCAGATCCTCGTCCAGATCGTCGAAGCGAACCTTGCCGCCTTTTTTGAGGAAGTCCTGGTAAAAGCGGATCACTTCCTTCTGCTTCACGCTGCGCACCCGGCTTTGGCGAAGCCGTAGCTTTTGCGACAGGTCCTTGGACGGCAGATCCTTCCAGGTGGGATCGAAGATTTTCAGGTTGTAGGTGTAGATTTCGGCGTCGTAGCCGTGGGCGAGGGCATGCCGGGCCAGGTTCACGGCCACAGTGCCACCCGTGCGCCAATGTTCGATTTCGTGCTTGAGCGTGGCCAGGGATGTGGGATGCGCGTAGTAGTCGTAAATCGCTTTAAGGCAAGTGATGCCGCAACTCTCGTCGTCGGGCTGCTGGGTAACATGGAGGTCGAGCTTCATCGGAACAGGCAATCCCCGTACCAAGGGCTGCGCGCGGCCCCGCTCTTCGCCCGCGCTCTGTCGGCGACCTGAATCATTGCCCTTGCAACGCTCCCTGGATCATCTTCTTCATCTGCTCGATCTGCTCAGGCGTAGGCTGGGACGTTCCCGCCCCGGCGAGATCGGATTGGGCGTACCCCGTGGGCACCGAGAACATGGAGGTCGGCACCGTCCGACGTTCGATTTTCCGGACCTCGGTGGTGACGCGCTGGCCGTCCCGCACCACGATGCAGCGCATGGGCAGGCCCGACTTGCCGGCCGCGTCCAGGGCGCGGAAGGCGTCGGCCGCGCCGAATTGCGGATTGGCCTGCTGCAGCTTGCGCAGCACGCCGTAGACGTCCGGCAGTTCCTGGGTGACCCATGCGTCCACCAATTCATGCGGCCGGGTCAAGGTCAGGTGGGTGCAGGCATAGCCGAGCAGCTTCTCCTTGCCCACTTCCTTGAGGGTATACTTCCCCCCGGCGGAATCGGCCCCGGGCGCGTCCGTGAGATCGATCACGCTATAGGATTTCATGGCATCGTTGACGAGGGTGGCCTTGCGCGGCGCCTTGGCATCCAGCAGCACGGCCATGCGGAGGGGCGTGGGCAGGGGATTCATCGTGATCGCCAAGTCGAGCTTGGCGCGCTCCCCCGCCATCCACAGGCGCAAATCGCCGCCCCCGCTTTCCATGGTGAGCTTGAGATCGATCGCGCCTTCGAAGGGCCCCGCGCCGGCGCCTTTCGCTGCGGCCATGGCACGGCCGCCGGCCGCCAATAGGAAAAGGAAGAGGAAGGTGGGAAGGATCGGAAGGCGTTTAGGCATCGAGTGGGTGGGGTATTCCTTGCTATCCGATTATAAAAGTAACTTATCGGCGGAGTCGATGCCTAACCTTTCCCGGATTAAAATCGGAAGCGGGGAAACCCCCTGAGCCGCTTCTCCCTGAGCGCCATCCTGACGCTCGGCGTCCTGGTCGCGCCCCTTCGGACCGGCGCCGCTCCGTCTCCCGCCCGCCCCGCCGTTTCGGCGCCCACCGCTCCGGCTCCCGCCACAGCGGCAACCCACGCCCCGGCGCCCGCCGCTTCGCCTTCTCCCTGCGCCGCCAGGTCCCCCGACGAAGCCCCGCCCGTTCCCGGATCCCCCGCCGCCGTCCTCAAGGCCTTCGACTCCCTGCTCGATGCCGGCCGCCTGCCCCAGGCGCGCGCGCTCTGCGCCGGTTCCATGCTGCGCATGTTCGACTTCGTCGCCCTGGCCCAATCCAAATTGGCCGGCCTGGTCGACACCTGCCGCAGCCATGAAAAGATCCTGGAGGAGAAGCAGGGCGGAGGTTGGGCCTACGTCAAGTCGGCCGGGGTCACCGTCTTCAAGCGCCCCTTCATGGGCCAGGACTCCCTGGCCTCCGTGCAGGCCGCCCACCTCTACCGTTCGGGCCGGTACTGGCTTCTGGTGGAGATGGAAGAATTGCCCGATAGCTCGGCCCCCGTCCATCTGCGATCCGGTACGCCCAGGCTCGAAGTCGCTTCCGATCCGGGCGACCTTCGGTCGGGCGACCTTCGGTCGGGCGGCGTCCCGTCGGGCAGCGTCCCGTCGCGAGCCCTTCGGTCGGGAACGCCCACCCAGGCCGATGCCGGGTCGGCCTCAGGGGCCGCGAACCTGTTCCCGGTTTCGCGTTTGGCTCCCTCCCAAGCCGGCCTCGCCGATCGCCTGCGCCTGCGGCTCACCTTGAGGAATGGCGAAGCCTGGGAAGGCTTGCTCCCCTTGGGGCCGGGCCAGGTCCGCTTGCGCGCCCTCTCCCCTTCCGATTGGATCGTGGAGAATCGCAAGGTGGCCCCGGGGCCGCGCGCGGCCGCGCCCACTTCGGCCAGCGATGCCCGCTGGCTTTCGTCCAATTCCTTCCTGGTCCTTACCGATACCTTATTGCAGGCCACGGCCGCTTCCATCGCCGGGAAAGAGACCGATCCGCAACGCATCGCGGACGCCGTTTACCGCTGGGTCTCCGACCGTTTCCATTTCCGCTTAGGGTCCGTGCTTTTCGGGGCCAGCCCCGAGGTGCTGCGCAATCTGACGGGGGATTGCTCCGAGGCCGCCGTCCTCACGGCCGCATTGCTCCGCGCCCGCGGCGTGCCCGCGCGCATCGCCCTGGGATTCGCCAGCCTGGGCAGGGGGGTATTCATCGGACATGCCTGGTGCGAAGCCCGCCTGGGGGGAGAGTGGGTGGGCGTGGACGCGGCCCTGCGCGAGTTCCCGTCCGGCGTGGAACGGATCAAGCTGGCCGAGCTGGACGGCCGCGAGAACCTGCAGATCGCGGCGACCAACCTGATGATGCGGTTGATCGCGAATCTGGACGTGCAGATTGAGGGCGCCTGGAAAGACGGGAAGCCCTTGCCGCTGAAGCGCTTCGAAGGCAATGCGGCCGAGGCGGAGAAATACTTCCAGGACATCTTGGACGGAGCGACGGAGAAGCCCTAAGAAAGAGGGTACAGGGTGAAGGGTATCGGCGCGGAGGCGCCGGTGGGCCGATCCTCTTGATCCTAACCCTTCACCCTTCACCCTTCACCCTGTACCCTCTACCCTTTTTCACTTCCACATCGTCACTATCACGATGGCCGCGAACATCAGCCCGGCCCCGATCAACCTGCGTCCCATTACGCCCGCCCCGGACAGGCGCTCGGTATTGCTGAACCAATGGCCCAAGAACCAGATCAACAGGAAATTCCAGAGTCCCCGGGAACTGAAGAGGATGTTCACCAGGGTCACCTGCCCGTAGATGCCGATCACGGCGGTGAGCAGAAGCGATTGCAGCCCGAGCACCAGGGAGCCGGCGGCCAGCCAGGCGAAGCCGCCTTGCGGCATCCGCCAGGGCGGAGCCTTAAGGCGCGGGACAAGGGCCAGGGAATACAAGGCCGTGCACAGGGCCATGGGGGGAAGGAAATGGAACGCGCCCCAGCGCGGCGCCCATTTCTGGATCAGCACGTCCCCGATGGCGAAGAAGGCGGCCGCGCAGAGGGAGTAGAGCAAGGTGCGCCAGACTCCCCGGCGCAGGTGGGGCGCTCCGGCCTGGAGCAGGAAAACGGCGGCGAAGGAAAGCGAGGCCGCGATCCACCAAGGCAAAGGGACCGTTAAGCCGAGCAGCAGTTCCGTGAAGAGGGCGACCAAGAGCACCTTGGAGCCCAAAGCCGGGGTCGCCACGGTGAGATCCCCCGATGCGAAGGCGAGGATGGCGCAACCCTGCCCCGCGAAGGAGGTAAGCCCGATCACCGCGGGCTGCCACCACACGTCCCAGGGGATAGATCGGCTTTCGAAAGGGAAGGCGAAAACGAAAACCAGGGCCATGGCCCAGAAGTTGGCGATCAAGGTCGAAGGCATGTCCGCGCCCTTTTCGATGGACCGCTTCATCAATAAGGTGCCGGTCGGATACAAGAAGGCGCAGCACAGCGGGACCAGCAAAGGGACGAGGGAACGCGTCATGGGCGGACGCAAGATAGATTATGGCGGAGCCGGGGTTTCACGGGCCATGGCGCTCTATACATCCATAACGGGGGCGGGCCTATATCTTCAAGGTGCTGGATAGGAATAGCCCGAAGTTATACGCGTCGAAGTTCTGGCGCGGGCGGTAGACCTTATCGGGGTGGTCGGGATCGGACTCCAGGACGTAACGGCCCCCGTCGAGCCGGGTCCATTGGAAATGGGTGATGGAGGCGTCCCCGTAGGCCATGCTGAATCCGAAGCGCGATTGGGTGAGATCCTTATCCATCCCCAAGGAAACGGTGAAACCGTAGTAGTCGATATTGCGATCCCAGCTGGCGGGCCGGTTATCGTCCGGGCCTTGGCTGAAATCGGTATAACCGCCGCAAGCGATGGAGTAGCCTTTATATATCACCGCTTCGAAACCGCCCGAGAAATCGACGACCGATTTTTTCAGGATGGTATAGGTCTGCTCCAGCGGCGCGTAGCGTTCGAAGCCGGAGCGATTCAAGGCGATGCCGGTGTCCGGCGTCAGGCCGGTATAATCGTATTGGCTGCCGAGATAGTAATCGGTTTGCGCCGTGAGCAGAAGCCGATCGATGGGCCTCCACGACGCCCCGAGGGAAAGGCTGGGGGCGGTGACCTCGGTATGCCTTTCCGAACGCGAGGTGCTATAGATCTCGGGCGCATAGGTCGTCGGCGCGGAATTCGCGCTGACCACGGTATCGTTCCAGATATCTTCCACGCGCTGCTCTTCGGTGCGGGACACCCAGACCATGCTCCCCGGCGAAAGGTTGATGCCGATGGAGAAGTCCGGGCTCATGCGGATCAGGGCCCCGAAAAATGCCGATCCGCCCAATCCCGTTTGGGTCACCGAACGGGTCACGTTGTTCTCATGGAAGCGAGACAAGTCATCCGGGTTCCCGTCCACGTAGTTCCCGTCCCATCCGCCGAACGCCGTCTTTTCCAATTCGGTATTGTAGATGGCATACAGGGAAAACCCCAATGAGATCTTGTCGTTGTACTTGAACGCGATGCTGGGGCCGATCTGGGTCGATTTCGAAACGTCATAATAGGATAAGCTCAACCGCGTGTAGCAGGGATCATTCAAGCCCGGTTCGGAAGAGCACCAAGAGCCCGTGCCTTCGTCGTGGTAGGCGCCTTCGATCTTCTGCTCTCCGGTGAAAAGATCGTTGAGCGGCGTCACCACGCTGAACCCGTAGGCCCAATTGCCCATCCGCTGGGAGAAGGCGGTGATGGTGGGGCTGAAGTTGAAGGAGTTGTAAGGGATGTCCGTCCCCTCCGCGATACCGATCCTCTCCTTCTGGTATTGCACCACCTGGGCCGAGACGTTGAGCTTGATGTTCTTGATCTGGGTAAGGCCGGCCGGGTTGTAGTAGGTGGCGGTGGCGTCGTCGGCGAGCCCGGCGAAAGCGCCGCCCAAGGCCGCGCCCTTATCGCCCACCAGCACGATCTTATGGTTGAACGAATCCGCGCGCGCGGATAGCCAACATGCGGCCAGGACCATCCCGGCCTTCGGGAAAATGCGCATACCCCCTATTCTTCCATGCCCGGCAGGCGGTCGGCCAGGGATAGGCGTACTTTGCCCCGGGATTTATCTTGGACCCGGAGTTTCCGGGAGGATCCGATGTTCGCCCGCCGCCTCGATGCCGCTTTGATGGAATCCACCCTGGCCCGCGCCCGGGTTTCCCCGCGCCGCCGGGCGAATCATTGCTTCCATGCCCCCGCCGATCGCCTACAGCGGATGGTGATTGCCGCCTTGGCGGGCAGCTACTTCCCGCCCCATCGCCACAAGGATCCGGATAAGCTGGAGATCTTCACCATCCTGTCTGGCCGGGTCCTGGCGATCACCTTCGACGATGCGGGAGGGTTGGACGAGACGGCCTTGCTCTCGGCCGACCCGGAGGAGCGGGCCCGCGGCGCGGTCGCCCAGGTGGAGATCCCGCCCGGCGCCTGGCATACCCTGGCGGTCTTGTCCCCGGAAGCTGTGATCTACGAAGTCATCGACGGCTATTTCGATGCCAAGACCCACAAGCGCTTCGCGCCTTGGGCGCCCTCCGAGGCCGATGCCGAAGGCGCCCAGGCCTATCTCACCGACCTTATCGAACGCTGCGGCGCGGTCTAGCTTCGCGGTCAAAGCTCCGCTATCGGGTCCTCGCGGGCCGGGCCTACTCCGCGCTCTCGCGGTCGAGGCAAAGCCATCCCTCCGCGGCCCAGTCCCGGAACCATCCGGAGACCTCCCGCTCGAGCAAGGCCTGATCGGAAGGGGCCAAGACCCCATCGAGCCGGGCGAACACCTCGGGCAAGGTTCCCGGAAAGGCGCGCAGCAATGCCAGGGCGGCGGCCGGCACTTCGGTTTTCATCACCCGCAAATCGGCCTCCCGATGGACCACGAGGTCGGCGGAGACGCGCAGGGGAGGGTCCATCGTCGCTTCCAAGCTTTCATCGGCCAGGCATCTGCCGCGGTACTCGGCGAAATCCCAGTCGGTATGCAATGGCGTTACGTGCGGCGCCAAGCGTAGTCGCTCCGCCATCAAGGCCTCCGGGCCCAGGCCGGCGGCGGCGAGGGTCGCCCCGTCGGGGGCATCGAACGCTTTCGAAAGCGCGCGCTCGTAGGCGATCGCCTGCAGGACCGTATCCCGCAGCGGCCCCGCATAGCCGGCTGCCAAGAAGCCGGGGAATCCCGCGTCCAGGTCCGCCAGGAAAGGGGATGCGGGAGGATGGGCTTGCAAATACCGCACGGCCCAGTCATTGAACTCCTGAAGCCCCATCAGATGGATGGCCGCCGTGTAGTCCGATTGCATCACCGTGACCAGCCGGAACCAATATTGTTCGTTGTACACGCCCAAGCGATCGAAACCGCCCAGGTCCCCCTTGGACCGGAGCCGTTCGGCGGCCGATTCGGCCAAGCCGGGCGAAGACACCGCCAAAGGATTTTCGCCATAGCGCTTGGGAAGCGGGTTGGCGATGGCGGAGCCGAACCACGCCTGCAGGGCGGCTAGCGACAAGGAGGGAGGGTTTTCCGGCTCGCGATTTTGTGCCATGGCAGTAAAGTAGTTCCCTTACTTCTTGAACACGAAATACGCGGCGCCCATCATGCAAAGCCCCGCGGCGGCGTAGTTCCAGCGCAGTTGTTCCTTGAAATAGATGGTGGTGAACACTGCGAAAACGCCTAGGGTGATGATTTCCTGGAGAATCTTAAGCTGGGAAGGCGTGAATCGATACGACCCGATGCGGTTGGCGGGCACTTGGAAACAGTACTCCAGCAAGGCGATACCCCAACTGGCGAGGATCGCCTTCCAAAGGACCTCGCTCCGGAACTTGAGGTGCCCGTACCAGGCGAAGGTCATGAAAATGTTCGAGACGAGCAGGAGGAGGATGGTCGTCATGGCCAGCGAAAATAATAAACCCTTGGCCCGAAGGGACAAGGGTCGCCCTCGGCCCCGCAGGCCGAGGGTCACCCCCGGCCTTGCGGCCGGAGGCTATGCATGTTCCGATAAGGCGCGGTCCTAGAAGCCCAGCGCCATACCGATATTCGCGAAGAGCCCCTGACCCGCGTTGCCGCCGATCAGGTAGGGTCCATTGGCGAGGACCGCTTCTTTGAGGCTGCCTTCCAAAGCGAAGTTATCCTTGACCCAGCGGAGGCCCACGGAGACGTCGGCCCCGCCGGTCAGCATGGTCGAGGAAGTATTGTTGTTTGCAGGCTCATCCTGGGCGCCGCGCAGGAGGGCGGTTACCGAGAATCCGGAAAAGCCTTCGAAGCCATGGCCGAACTGCTTCTGGAAGGCGATGTTCGGGCTGATGGAGACCGCGTATTGGTTGCCGTGCGTGGGGCCGACCGAATCGTTCTCGAAAGCCAAAACGCCGTTGGCGCCGATGAACACCGAGTAGTCGCTATTCGCCCGCAGGATATAGCCCCACATGGGCATGATGGTCAGCATGTTGACCATATCGTCCACGTTCGGGGTGGGCGTATCGTCGGTGTGCAAGCCCAGCACGTAGTTGCCTTCGATGTTGACGGATTGGGTGCCCTCGACGGTGGCATCCTTCTTCCATCCGGCCATGAGGCTCAACTGATGATGGTTGACCTCGGTGTTGGAGCCCGCTGCCGGCTCGGTGGTTACGCTGTTATGCGGCGCGGCCGGCGGGATGGTGGGGAAACCGGTGTTCCAGCCCACGGACCCGTACACGTCGCTGGCGCCCAGGCCTAAATCGAAGAAGGCGCCGAAACCGCTGGCATCGTAATAGGTGGTGGTGGTGCCTGCCGCCGTCTTGTTGCTGACGCGATCCACGGCCAGCATGAGGCCGCCGCCCCAGGCGGTTCCTTTTCCCAATCCCAAACGCAAGGTGTTCGGAACTCCCGGAGAGGCCGCGCTCACCGGACCGGTGACGTCGCCGAACCAGTTCCAGCCCATTCCCTTGATGGAGAATGCGGCATTGCCCATGTCCGCGCCGCCGAAACCGGCGAAATATTGCTTGTCGCCGATGAGGGTTGGACGACGGGAGTAATCGTCAACGGTGTTGTCCGCGGCGATGTTTCCTTTGGTTACGGTAGCATAAAGTCCGGTGCGGGGCGCGGCGGGTGCAGGTGCCGACGCCGGCGAACCCTGCGCCATGGCCAAACCCGAAACCGCAAGGCAAGTAGTCGCTATCGTTCTGAGTATCGTCATGGTGCTCCGTTTCTGCTTCAAGTGGCGCCTTCGGAATTTTGAATTGTTTCAATCCGCTTTCCAAAAGCGTCCAGAAGTTAACAAAACCCAAGTCAAATCGGGCCGCTTGCGGTTAGGGAAGACTCAAATCACCCGTAACCGGCGAATTTCCCCACTTACGACGCGATTTGTTAACATCTGTGGATAGCTTGTGGATAAACGCCGGGAAGCGATTTTCGACTACTTCCCGGCCTTTGAAAGGACTAAGTAATTCGGGGGGAGGTAGCGTTCAAGGCACCCCCTGCTTCCGACGGCCGAGGCAGTAATAGGCGCGTCAGAAGGGGTTCACTTCCGTAATGATGATGCTCTCGAACCGGTTCAATTCCTTCTCATGATATTGCAGGAAAATCGTTTCCGTACGCACGCCCCTGAGGATGTTCACGATAAAGCGGCTATAGCGATAGACCATGGAGATTCCCCGTCCGCTCTCGTCCCAGATACCCGGAGGCATTTTTTCATCGCCGATCTTGGATTGCCGTCGCAACTTTTCCAGCACCCGCAACATGGAGAGCGAGCCGGTGGAATCCATCACCGAAACGCCCAACTTTTCCTTATCCCCCACCAAGCTGATCTTGATACCGCGCCGTTCCGGAATCTCCACCTCCGGGGGCGCTTTCAGGAGCTTGGCGTCCCTCTCCTCCGGAGTGATGCCTTCGATGGCATAGGCGAAAGTGTTGAGCATCAGCTCGTGGAGGAAGACGCGGAACGAGGCCTGTTCTTCTGGCTTCACGTAAGGCTGGCAGGCCCGGAAACATTCATCGATCGCGCTTTCCACACGGACCTGGCCCGCGAACGTCCGGTACAACGGGCCCACCGCGAACCCATCGGGGAAATAAGGCGCGAAGCCGAAAATGTTTCCCGTCAAAAGCCGGATGGTGAGCGCACGGATGACATCGTCGTCGAAAAGCCCTTTCTTGATCACGTTGCCGATGTGGAAATCCCGCGCGATGCCGAAGTAGTCGGTACCGTCGTCAGCCAAGAGCACGATCTGCAAGGATGGATTGCAATCCCCGATCTCGCGGATGAGCCGCGACTCTCCCGCGGTGCCCGCATCGGTGATTTCCACGTACACCAGCCCGCGTCCTTTTTCGGGCACCACCGCGCCCCAATGGCGCGCGGCCTTGGCCACGAACCCTGGTGCGATGCGGTACTCGTCCTCCCATTTAATGCGCGCATAGCAAGCCCTAAGGCGCTCGGCCAAAGCGGCGTCGGCGCCCAGGAATACGACGGGTATGGGAAGCAATGCATCCATGTGTATAACTAAGCCTGTCGCTTGCGATTATAGCACCCGCGGGGCCCGGGTTAGCGACCTGGCGCGCGCGATTTGGGGTCCCATAGGCGCGCCGCCAATGCCTCGGAAAGCCCATGAATACGCATCTTCCGCAGACCCGGTAACGTCCCAAGAAAAGAAATTCGTTGAAACTCCCCTAAACCAGGTGGATAATCATCTGGCAGAAATGACTACCCGCACCGCATGGACGGGGGAGTGGAGTTTCAGGAGTTTAAGATGCTAACTACAGGGGAAGTGGCGAAGCTGTTCCATGTATCGGCCCAGACCGTCATCAACTGGCTCGATCAAGGCCGGATGCCCTATGAGCGGATCGGCCGGGGACCGCGGCGCCTCACCGAAGAAGCGGTCATGCGTTACGTGGAGGAAATCGGCATCTCTCCCGAAGCCCTCGACGAAGAGATTTACGCCCGCGCCACCAAGGCCGCTGCCGCCTACCGGAACGCCACCGGTCCGGCCGTGGTCGTAACCGATCCCGAGCTCAAGGTCATCGCCTGGAACGAAGCTTCCCGTACCCTATATGGGCACACCCAGGTCGAGATGTTGGGCAAACCCCTCAGCAAGATCGTCGCGAAGGTCCAAGGCTCCGACTCCAGCCTGGAGACCCTGGTACGCGCGCCCTGGCAGGACAAATCCCTCCAGATCGAAGCCATGCAGGAAACCCGTTATGGGAAGCAATTGCATGGGCTCATGACGGTCTCGCGCTTCTACATGGACGGCATGTTGGCCGGCTACGTGGTGGCTTGCAAGGAAAAGGGCAAAAAGTAACCGGAAAGTTCCGTCTCCCCGCGGTTACGGCCGCGGGCCCCAACGCTCTCGCATAGGACCCTTCCCGGGTCCTTTTTATTTGGATCGTCCTTATTTGGCGGGGCTTTTCGGCGGCACGAAGCGGAAAACCTTTTCGTCGGGCCTGGCCATGCCGAGGTCTTTGCGCGCGACTCTTTCGATATAGGCGCTATCGCGCTCCAAGCGCGCCTTTTCGATCTGCAATTCCCTTTTACGCTGGGCGAGGCTGTCCAGGTCCGATTCCATCCTCGCCTTTTCCCTCTTCAGACGCAGCAGATTGAGGGCGCCGCTGGGACCGGTCAGGACATGGTATACGCCCAAACCCGCTATGCCCAAAAGGACATATCGGAGCCACCTTACGCGTCGTTTGCCGGAGGGGGTCGCCATGAATAAGGGAAATGTAGCGCTTTCCGAAGAGCTTACCGAAAGCAATTCTAGCATTCCCGCCCGGGGAAGATCCCGGGCGTTCATTTCCTCGAAATTGGGCATTCCCTCGGCGGGATCTAGGTGAGGCGGAACAAGGCCCCAGGCATCCGTTTCACCCGGCCCTTCAGTTCCAATTCGAGCAGGCCGGTCAAAAGGCGATGGGGCTTGGCATCCTGAAGGCGCGCTTTGCGGCGGGCTTTTTCGGCGATGGCGTCCAAGGTCTGGGCTTCCCGGCCCAACAACGAGAGCAGGGAGCGCGCTTCTTCATCAAGCCCCGCCGCGGCGGCCTCCAAAGCGGTGGAAGCAGTAGTCGCGTCAGGGTAGGGCGCATTGATCCACCCGGTGGGGACGACCGCCGCGTCGGCGTGCATGGGACCGGGCAGGGCCTCCACGGCCACGCCGGACGCGGCTGGTTCGGGGGAAAAGAGATCAGGGGAATCCGGGAAGGGCCCGGCCTCATCGAGCAAGGCGGTGATCGGTGCGATCGTTTGGAATCGTCGGGCCGGGACCGCTTGGGAAGTGCCTTGCAACACCGCTACGATATCCGCGGCGCGCTCCACGAGATGGGCCCCCTCCCGGATCAGCTTATGGGTGCCGCAGCTGCCGGGTTCATGCACCGCGCCGGGGACGGCGAAAACCTCGCGACCCTGGTCCAACGCGAAGTCGGCCGTGATGAGCGCCCCGCTGTCATTTCCCGCTTCCACCACCAAGGTGCCCAGGGAAAGGGCGCTGATCAACCGGTTGCGGCGCGGGAAATGGGTGGCATGCGGCGCCATGCCCATGGGGAACTCGGATATGAGCGCACCTTTACGCGCGATGTCCCGGGCCAGGTTGGAATTTTCGGAAGGATAGATCCAATCGAGGGCCGAGCCCAGTACCGCAAGGGTCCGGGCTCCGCAATGCAAAGCCGTTTTATGGGCCAGGGTATCGATACCGCGGGCCAAGCCGGAAACGATGGTAAAACCCTGTTCGGAAAGTCCCAAAGCCATTTCCCGGGCCATGCGCGATCCGTACGGGCTCGGGAAACGCGTCCCCACCACGGCCATGGCCCGCCGATCTTCCGGCCTCCACTCTCCGGCCATGAACAGGAAGGGCGGCGGTTGTGGCAAGGTGCGCAATGGATCGGGATACGCTTCCGACCGCTCGCAAACGATACGCGCCCGCAAGCGCTGGCAGGCCTCCTCTTGGAAGCGGACCGCCCTAAGGTTGGGACCGTCCTGGATGGCTTTCAGGGTTTCAGTCTTGAGGCCCGGGCACACGGCGGTCAGTTCCGCCGCCGAGGCCGCGAAAACCGCCTCTGCCGATCCGAAAGCGGCCATCAATCGATGAAAGGTGGCGGGACCGACGCCCGAAGCCATGCTCAAGGCCAGCATCGGCCGTAATTCCTCTGGGGGAAGGTCGCCCCCGTCCCAAAAGTTTTCCATCTAAAGAGCCCCTAACATAATGGTTGCTCGGCTGCGGCCGGCTACGCGGCCCGGGGCCTGCGTCGGACTCAGTCGCGATATTCTCCGAATATCGCTCCTTCGTCCTCCTTGGCCGCGGGCCGCTCGCTCGGCCTCGCTCTTCGCCCCCATTATGTCAGGGGGCTCTTCCAAATATACTGCACATAAGTGCATTATTGCAAGAGGGTTTATTCGCTCCCGGATCCGCCGAAATGTGCATTTTTGGAGGGAAGGGGGATTTTCATGCCCAGTTATACTCTTTCCGACCTGTTGGCGATCATGGCCCGGTTACGGGCTCCCGACGGGTGTCCTTGGGACCGCAAGCAGACGCACGCCTCCTTGCTCAATTACCTGATCGAAGAGAGCTACGAGTTCATCGATGCCGTGGAGGCCGGGGACAAGGCCAATATGAGCGAGGAACTGGGGGACGTGCTTTTGCAAGTGGTCTTCCACGCGCAGTTGGCCCAGGAGGCGGGGGATTTCGATTTCGCCGCGGTGGTGCAGGGCATCGCGGACAAATTGGTGCGGCGCCATCCGCACGTGTTCGGCGAAATGAAGTTGGCCGATGCCGAAGCGGTGGAAGTGAAATGGGCGGAGCTGAAGCGCGCGGAAAAGCAAACGGGAGAGGCCGCCGCCGCCGATGCGAAGCCCGAAGGCGGACTGGGCGAAGTCCCGAAGCATCTGCCCGCCTTGCTCAAAGCGGAGAAGCTGCAAAAGCGCGCCGCCGTCCACGGTTTCGATTGGCCCGATTGGAAAGGTCCTGCCGCCAAGATCCGCGAAGAGCTGATCGAGCTCGAGGCCGAAGCCAATGCGCTTGATCGTGATCCGGATCGCATTGAAGACGAGTTCGGCGATCTCCTGTTCGCAGCCGTGAACCTGGGCCGGTTTTTCAAACTCGATCCGGAGCGGGCCTTGGCCCGGGCGAACCGAAAATTCATTTCCCGGTACGGGAAAATGGAGGCGATGGCCAAGGGTGAAGGGAAAGATTTCGGGTCTTTGCCCCTGGATGAAAAAGAAGCCTATTGGGTACGGACGAAGGAGGAGGAAAGAAAGGGTACAGGGTGAAGGGTACAGGGTAGAGGGTTAGGATCGATAGGGGTCGAGCGACCCACCGGGCGCCTCGGCGCCGGTACCCTTAACCCTTCACCCTGTACCCTTCTTAATCACTTAAAGACCAAATTATTGACGATGAGCCCGCCGAAGAACACGATCAGGTATCCGAACCACAGGAACATCAGAGGATAGTTGAAAACCTTGTCTTCCCAGCGGTGCTGGTCCGGCTTTTTCGCGCGGATTTCGGCTAGGCTTTTGCGGAGCTGGCGGACCGAAAACCAGAGGCCCGAGAGGCCGACGGCGATGAGGAGAATCGCTTTAATCAAGAACATCGGCCTCTAAGTACTCCCGAAACGGCGGAAAGGGTATGTTATTGGCTTGCCGCTTCCGCGACAATTTACTTAAATTTCATATTCTTAGTGGTTACCCACTTCCCCCTTCTTTAAAATTCCGGTTTCATCGAGGGTGGGGACCCACCCGGAAGGTGTGTCGCCTCGGGTGAGGCAGGCGCTCCGAAGCGGAGTGGCGCTCCACAAGGGAGAGGGACCTTTAGTTATTTTGATTCAGAAGAGGTTGTGATGGTTGATTTTCGCTACTACGTCCGGCTGCGCGGGCCGGGGCTGTCGTCAGGCTCAGTCGCGATACTCTCCAAGTATCGCTCCTTCGCCTTCCTCGGCCGCGGCCCGCTCGCTCGGCCTCGCAACGCGAAAATCAACCATCACAACCTCTAGGAGATCCGGTTGGATTTGACGCAGGACATCTCGCACAGGGCGGCCAAGGTCGCCGAGTCGCATGGGTTGGAGCTCGTGGACGTGGAAATTTTCCGCGCCGGCAAGCGCCGCGTTCTGCGCATCTATATCGGCAAGCGGGAGGGCGTGACGGTTAGCGATTGCGCCCACGTGAGCCGCGAGCTGGGGACGCTGCTGGACGCCGACAACGTGATGCAGGACGAGAACTACGTGCTGGAGGTTTCCTCCCCCGGCCTCGACCGGCCCTTCAAGAGCTTGCAGGATTACCGCCGGAATGTGGGCCGCTTCGTGCGGGCCACCTTGCGGGAGCCCATCGCGGGCCTGGGGAATAAAAAGCTGGTGGTCGGGAAGCTGGAAGACGTGGGCGAGGACAGCATCATCTTGGACACGGACGGGACGGCCCGTACCATTCCCCTCGGACTGATCGTACAGGCTAAGGTGGATGTCAGGCTGGGCTGAAGCCCGGTCGAATCTTTAGAGAACCAATTGGAGTATCAATGGCAGCGGAAATCTTCGAAAACTTGAACCTCATAGCCAAGTCCAAGAACCTGGGACCCGAGGTCGTGGTTACGACTTTGCAGCAAAGCCTTATCAACGCCGCCAAGAAGTACCTCAATCTGGCCAAGAATATCGAAGCCGAAATCGACAAGGACACCGGCGATATCCACGTCTATCTGCGCGTGAACGTGGTGGACGATTATCCCGACGTGGATCCCGCGCTCACCCCCGAAGAGGTGGCCGCTTTCGATGAGCGGTACATGCTGGTGGCCGAGGCCCGGGAATACAACGAGGACGCCGCCGCCGGCGATTATCTCGAAATGGAAATCCCCATCGAGAATTTCGGCCGCGCCGCCATCCAGTCGGCGAAGCAAATCCTGCTGCAGAAGGTGCGGGACGCCGAGCGCGACAAGATTTTCGAAGACTACCAGCATCGCATCGGCACCCTGGTTTCGGGCACGGTGCAGCAGGTGGATCGCGGCAACATCCTGGTGAACCTGGGGAAGACCGAAGGCATCATCCCGCTCAAGGAGCAGATCCGCAAGGAGCGCTATCGCCAGGGCGATACCATCCGCGCCTACATCGCCAACGTTTCGACCAACACCAAGGGCCCGCAGATCCTGCTCTCGCGCACCCATCCCGAATTCCTGGCCGAGCTGTTCAAGCTCGAAGTGCCGGAAATCTACGACGGCATCGTCCAGATCAAGAACGTGGCCCGCGACCCGGGCTTCCGCGCCAAGATCGCCGTGACCACCAAGGACGATCGCATCGACCCCGTGGGCGCCTGCGTGGGCATGAAGGGTAACCGCGTGCAAGCCATCGTGCGGGAGCTTTCCAACGAGCGCATCGACATCATCCATTGGGCGGACGATATGAACGCCTATATCCGCCGCGCGCTCTCGCCTGCCAACATCAAGCAGATCTCCGACATCGGGGACGGGCGCGCCGTGGTGATCGTGGGGGACGAGGATTTGTCCCAGGCCATCGGCCGCGGCGGGCAGAACGTCCGCTTGGCCTCCAAGCTCATCGGCAAGGAACTGGACATCTACGGGCAGACCGAATTCGGGAACATGCCGCCCGAGGATAAGGAAGCCCTCTTCAAGCCTCGCGAAGGCGTGAAGATCCCGGGCACCGGCGAGACGGCCGCACCGGTAACCGCGGCCGTGCCCAGCAAGTTCTCGGAATTGGAATCGCTGTTCAGCAAGAAGAAGCCGGAAGGGGAATCCGAGGCGCTGTGATACGGGTGAATCAACCGGATCGACGCGCGCGGATGCAGATTTACGAATACGCCGGGCGGAAGCCCAGAGTGGAAAAGAAGACAGTATGACCGATGCCACCAAGAAAAGAGTCTCTTCGCTCGCGAAGTCCTACGAGATCTCCAGCGACCTGCTGGTGAAACTCCTGAAGGACGTGGGCGTGGACGTGAAATCCTCCGCCGCGATGATCGATCAGCCCAGCTTCCTCAAGGTGAAGCCCCTGATCCTCGCCGAGAAGGATCGCCTGGAGAAGGACGCGCTGGTCAAGGCCGGGAAGAAGATCCCGATGAAGGCCGTGCTCAAGAAGACGCCTCCGGCGCCGCCTCCCCCGCCGCCGACCCCTAAGGTCGTGGCCGCCCCCGTGGCTCCGGCAGCGGCCATGCCGACCCCTCCCGTGATGGAGGCCAGAGCGATGGCGCCCGAAGCGCCAGCGCGCGTCGAATCGCATGCGGTCGAACGGCCCATGCCCAAGATCGAACCCGAGATCCGGCATGAAGCGCCGCACATCCCGGAAGCCCGCCCGGCCCCTATCGAGACTCCCGCTGCCGCCCAGGCCCAAACCGCGCGTCCCGTTCCTGCGGCCGAACCGGTTCAAGCTCCCACGGCCCCGGCCGCTCGCGTCGAAGCCCCTGCCGCGCCTCAGGCCGCAGCCGCTACTCCGGCAGCGCCCGCCGTTTCGGCTCCCGTGGCCGCGCCCACCGTCCAAGCTCCCGTGGCCCAGGCCGGTGCCGCACCTTCGGTTCCCGGCGCTTTAGCGCCTGCCGCTTCAACGCCCGCCGGCCAGCCCGGCTTCGCCCGGGCCGTCAATTCGCCTGCCGACGCGGAAGCCAAGGCGCGCAGCCTGCATCATGAACTGAAGGTCTCGGTCGAAAAACCGGACGCCAACCTCATGGCCCGCATCGCCAAGGCCAAGGCCGAAAGCCAGGCGCGCCAACGCGCCCGCGACGAGCGCCATCAAGGTTACTCCGGCAACCTCAACCGCCAGGCGGGCGGCTATCCGACCGGCGGCGGCGGCGGGGGATACCAAGGCGGTTACAATCGCGGACCCGGTGGTCCTGGCGGCCCCGGCGGTCCCGGTGGCCCTGGCGGATACAATCGTGGTCCTGGCGGCCCCGGCGGACCCGGTGGCGGCGGAGGCTATCAAGGCGGATACAACCGTGGTCCCGGAGGCCCGGGTGGGCCTGGCGGTCCCGGTGGCCCTGGCGGATACAATCGCGGTCCTGGCGGCCCCGGCGGGCCCGGTGGCGGCGGAGGCTATCAAGGCGGGTACAACCGTGGACCCGGCGGACCCGGCGGTGGCGGAGGCTATCAAGGCGGATACAACCGCGGCCCCGGTGGGCCTGGTGGCCCCGGCGGATACAATCGCGGACCCGGAGGCCCTGGCGGTCCCGGCGGCCCTGGAGCCCCCGGCGGATTCGGCCAGCCCCGCGACGTTTTCGCGCAGCGCGCCCAGGACGCCGGCATCATCGCCTTGTCCGGTCTCGTCGGCAAGGACGGCCGTCGCGGATTGGATCGCGACAAGGACAAGGAAAAGGACAAGCACGGGGATCGCCCCGGACCGGCCTTCGCGCCCCAGAGCCGCTCGCGCGGCGGGCATAAGCGCAAGACCAAGGAGCAAATCGAAGCCGAACTTTTGGAAGCGCGCAACAACGTCACCAAGGTTATGGCGTCGCTCTCCAAGACCGGCAAGCCCAAGTCCAAGAAGGGCCGCGAAGACGAGCAGGAAGCCGGCGTGGAGAAGCGCATCCTGAACGTGGGCGAGTTCGTCACCATCGGCGAGTTGGCCGGGTTGATGAACCTGATGCCCGCGCAGGTGATCGCCAAGTGCATGGAAATGGGCATGATGGTGACCATCAACCAGCGCTTGGATCACGAGACCATCGCCCTCATCGCCGACGAATTCGGCTACGAGGCGCACTTGATGGACGAGTACGCGACCGATACCCTGTTGGAAGATCAAATCGCGGATACGGCCGAGAACCTGATCACGCGCGCGCCTATCATCACGGTGATGGGCCACGTCGATCATGGTAAGACCTCCATCCTGGATTGGATCCGCAAGGAGAACGTGATCGCGGGCGAAGCCGGCGGCATCACCCAGCATATCGGCGCCTACCAGGTGGAAACCAGCCACGGCCCGGTCTGCTTCCTGGATACCCCCGGTCACGAGGCCTTCTCGGCCATGCGCGCCCGCGGCGCCGACATCACCGACGTGGTGCTGCTGGTGGTCGCCGCCGACAGCATGGTCATGCCGCAGACCAAGGAAGCCATCACCCTGGCGAAGAACGCCAATTGCCAGATCGTGGTGGCCATCAACAAGATCGACTTGCCCACGGCCAACTCGGCCAAGATCAAGGCCCAGCTGGCGGAAGCGGGCGTGGCTGTCGAAGAATACGGCGGAGGCTATGCCTGCGTCGAAGTCTCGGCCCGTAACGGCACCGGCATGGACAAGCTCCTCGAGACCTTGGCCCTCGAAGCCGAAGTGCTCGAACTCAAGGCGAATCCGAACCGCCCGGCGGTGGGCGTCGTGATCGAATCGCGCTTGGACAAGGGCAAGGGCGCCGTCGCCACCATCCTGGTGGAGAACGGTACCTTGAACGTCGGCGACGTATTCGTGACCGGCACCTTCGCGGGCAAGGTCCGCGCCTTGCTCGACGAACGCGGCAAGCCGAAGGATTTCGCGGGCCCCTCCACTCCGGTGCAGGTGCTCGGCCTTTCGGGCGCGCCCCAGGCCGGCGACTCCTTCGTGGTGGTCGGGGACGAGCGCGAAGCTCGCGAGATCGCGACCCGTCGCCGCGTGGCGGCCAAGGAACGCGAGATGCGGCAGAAGCGCCACATCACCTTGGATCAACTCTACGACCAAATCAAGTCGGGCGAGTTCCACGAACTCAAGGTCATCATCAAGGCGGATATGGACGGTTCCATGGAGGCCATCGCTTCCGCCTTGGAGAAGCTGTCCACCAAGGAAGTGCGCGTGAACGTGATCAGCAAGGGCGTCGGCGCCGTCAAGGATGCCGATATCCAGCTGGCCGCGGCCTCCGAGGCGCTCATCATCGCCTTCCACGTGCTGCCCTCCGAGGCGGTGCGCAATCTCGCCGAACAAGAAGGCGTCACGATCAACAACTACCGCATCATCTACGAAGTGGTGGACGAGATCAAGCTGGCCATGGAAGGCATGCTGACGCCGGAAGTGAAGGAAGAGGTCGCGGGCGAAGCGGAGATCCTCAAGATCTTCCGCATCCCCAAGGTCGGCACCATCGCCGGTTGCAAGGTCCAGAGCGGAAGCGTCGAGCGCGATCTCAAGGCCCGCGTGTACCGCAACGGCATCGAAGTCGGCGAAGCGAAGGTCACCTCGCTCAAGCGCGAGAAGGACGACGCCCGCACGGTCAAGGCCGGCTTCGAATGCGGCATCGGCCTGGAAGGCGTGAAGGACTTGCAGGAAGGCGATATCGTCGCATTCTTCAAGAAGGTGGAAATCGCCCGCAAGCTCACGCCGGCCAACGCGTAGAAGAAAGGGTACAGGGTTAAGGGTACAGGGTAAAGGGTCGAGATCGCGGCATTCCCGGTTTTCCCCTGTACCCTTAACCCTGTACCCTGTACCCTAACAATAGAAGACCCCGCATTATGTCCAGAAGAACTGACCGCATCTCCCATCTGATCCAGCGAGAGATCGGCGAGGTCATCCTCAAGGAGTTGACCGACGTCCGCATCGGCTTCGTGACGGTATCCCGCGTGGAGGTGACCACGGATCTGGCCTGGGCCAAGGTCCACGTTTCCATCATGGGTACCGATAAGCAAAAGCGCGATTCCATGGCGGGCCTGGGGCATAGCGCTTCCTACCTGCGCACCCACTTGTCCAAGGTGCTTAAGATGCGCACCGTGCCGCGCCTCCAGTTCGTGGAGGATAAGAACCTGGACCACGGTTTCCGCATCAACGAGATCCTCAACCAGATCAAGAAGAATCCCGCCCCGCCGGCCGAAGACGATGCCTGAATCGATTCCCGCGGCCCCTTCCGCGGCGGACCCGGGCCGTAACGTACGCGTTACACCCTATTCGGGGCCGGGCGGTCCCTATACGGGATCGGGCGGATTCCTGTTGCTCGACAAGCCCGTCGGGGTCTCTTCCTTCCAGGCCCTCCGCCCCGTCAAACGGACTTTCCCCAAAGCCAAGGTCGGCCATGCCGGCACCCTCGATCCGGCCGCCTCCGGCCTTTTGATCGCCGGAGTGGCATCGGGCACGCGCCTTTTGGAATACCTGGAAGGCATGCCGAAAACCTACGCCTTCACCGCCCTGTTCGGCTTCGTTTCGGATACTTGCGATCTCGAAGGCCGCGTAGAAGCCTATGCCGGGACGCGCCTCGCCGCTGCGCTGACCGCGGAGGAAGTCGAGCGCGCCATGGCCGCTTTCCGCGGGCGCATCCGCCAGGTACCTCCGGCGTATTCGGCGATCAAGATCGGGGGCGAGCGGGCATACGCCTTGGCGCGCGCCGGCGAAGTCGTGGAGCTGGAAGCGCGCGAAGTGGAGATTTTCGGACTAGAGCTGAAATCCTTCCGGCCCGGCAGCGCCGAATCCCCGGAGACGGCCCCCCAGGCGGACTTGGTCATGACCTGCTCCAAGGGAACCTATGTGCGTTCTCTCGTGGTGGACTTGGGCCGCGCGCTGGATCTCGGGGCGGTAACCGGGGCGTTACGGCGCCTCGCCATCGGGCCTTTCCGGGCGGAAGATGCCGTCACTCCGGAATCCCTCACTCCCGCCTCTTCCCTGCTGCCTTTGGAAACCGCCGTGCTCGCATTGCCCCATGTGATTATCCCCGACCCAGAAGTGGCTCGGTTTCTCAACGGGCAATCCGTACGCGCGATGATTCCCGCGGCCGACCCCGGCCGGCCGAGTGCCGGCGCGGACTTGAACCCGCCCATCGCGACCTCCCTTCCGGACAGCGCCGAACCGGCCGCCCGGGAAGTCCGCGCCCATGCCGCCGACGGGACGCTCCTGGCAATCGCCGCCCTCTCTCCCGACGGACTCTGCGGGCCGCGCAAGGTGCTCCACAAGCCCCTTCAAGAGGGAGGGGCATGAACCCGGTCGCATGGCGCAGCGTGCATCGCGAGGGACCGAGCGTGGTCGCGCTCGGGAACTTCGACGGGGTCCATCTGGGCCATCGCCGCTTGCTCCAATCCCTGGTCGCCGAAGGCGCGGCCTCGGGCCTCAAGCCCGTGTTGGTCACGTTCGAACCCCATCCCCGCTTTTTCTTCAAGCCGCAGGTGGCCCCCGCCCTGCTCACCACGCCCAGGGAAAAGATGGCCTTGCTTTCGGAATGGCCCATCGAGATCCTTCCCTTGGCCTTCGACGCCGATCTGGCCGGCCTGGAAGCGGCTGATTTCATCGACCTCTTCCTGAAGCAACGCCTGCAAGGCAAACGCTTCCTGTTGGGCCACGATCACCGTTTCGGCAAGGGGGCCAAAGGCGACGCGACCCTGGTGCAACGCCACGTTTCCGATCCCGCGCGCGACGTGCTCATCCTCGAGCCTTTCCGCCTCGACGGCGAGACCGTCTCAAGCTCGGCCATCCGCGCCCATCTCGAGGCGGGACGCATCGAGCAGGCCAACCGATTATTGGGGCGATGCTTCAGCTACTCGGGAAAGGTCGTGAAGGGCGAGGAGCGGGGCCGGCTGCTGGGATTCCCCACCGCCAACCTCGATATCGGCTACCCTTGGAAGGTGATGGTCGCCTTCGGCGTTTACGGGGGACGGGCCTTCGCGGAGGGCAAGCAATATGCCGCCATCGCCAATATCGGGCGGCACCCCACCTTCGGCGGCGACGCGGTGCATATCGAAGTGCATGTCCTCGACTTCACCGGAAACCTTTACGACGCGGATTTCCGCTTTGACCTGGAGTTCTCCGTCCGGCCCGAAAAGCGATTCCCTTCGGTCGATGCGCTGAAGGCCCAAATCGGCGAGGATATCGCTCTGGTACGCGCCCGGATGGGAGCGAATCCACAAAATCGGCCCTAAATTATGAAGTTTCGCAGGGGTTCTGGCCCTTTTGGCAGCCTGCAGGGACATTCGTTTTCCCCGCATTGACCTATATTTTGGATGCGCACCCGGAAAAACCCAGAGGGGCCGTCGCCTTAAAATCGGCAATGGCGGTTGGGATCCCCGGCGCGGGAAAGGAAATCATGAACAACAGTTTATTGGATGACGAGAAAAGCTTCATCGTCCCATTGACGGTAATCGGCATCGTGGCGGTGGTGATCCTGCTTATTGCGGGTCTCTTCATCCCTTCGTCGATTTCGACGTGGTAATCATCCTGCCGAAACAGGCTGAGTAAGCGAGCCCCGCCTGCCGGCGGGGCATCGGTTTCCCGACCCTTAAGCATCGGCCTGCCTCCCCGTTTCCAAGCCCCCCGACCCTACCGGAACCGGCCCGAAAATTGACCGTTATACCGTGTAAAGCTATTATTCTACCCCACTTAAACGGAACCAGACAGAGAAAGACGTAAGCGTATGGCAACCATGACCAAGGAAATCGCGGCCAAAACCATCAGCGACTTCGGCAAGAACCCCAAGGACTCGGGCAACCCGAAGGTCCAGGTGGCTTTGCTGACCCATCGTATCGCCGAGATTACCGAGCATTTGAAGATCCATAAGAAGGACAAGCATTCCCGCCGTGGCCTCACCACCATGGTCGCCTATCGCCGCCGCCTGCTCAATTACATGATGAAGACGGACCTGAATGGCTATCGCGGGCTGATCAAGCAACTCGACTTGCGCCGCTAAGTCTCGCCTTTCTCCCAGTCCCTTCCTCAAGTCAACCCGCGCGGCGAGGGCCGCGCTCAACCGGAGCAGAAATTACATGGCAAAGCAAACCGTCAGCATCACGCTTCCCGACGGGAAAATCATCACGCTCGAATCCGGACGCATGGCCAAGCAGGCCGGCGGCGCCGTCATCGCCCGCTTGGGCGACACCATGGTGCTCTGCACCGTTTGCGGCGGTCCCGAAGCCCTCGGCGATTTCTTCCCCCTGACCGTGGAATACCGCGAGAAATATTACGCCGCCGGCAAGATCCCGGGCGGTTACATCAAGCGCGAAGCCAAGCCCAGCGATAAGGAAGTACTCACCTGCCGCATCATCGATCGGCCGCTGCGCCCCATGTTCCCGGAAGGCTATAAGAAGGAAGTCCAGATCGTCTGCACCGTCCTCTCCGCCGACGACAAGTTCGACGCCGACACCCTCGCCGTGATCGGCGCTTCCGCCGCCATCGGCCTCTCCACCCTGCCCTTCGAGGACCAGGTCGCCGCCGTCAAGGTCATCGGTAAGGACGGCAAATTCATCATCGACCCCACCTACGAGGAAATCGAATCCGCCGACGTGGAACTCATCGTCGCCGGCACGGCCACCTCCATCTGCATGGTGGAAGGTTCGGGCTGGGAAATCGGCGAAGACGTGATGGTCAACGCCATCCTCGCCGGCCACGAAGCCATCAAGAGCATCGTCAAGGGACAGCAGGAACTGATTTCCCGCTTCGAAGTGACCAAGGACGTGTTCACGCCCAAGGCCATCGACAAGGATCTCTTCGCCAAGGTCGAGGCCATCGCGAAGCCCCTCCTGGTCAAGGCCTTCCACACCCCCATGCTCAAGAAGGCGCACTACGCCACCATGAGCCAGATCAAGAAGGACGTGGTCGCCGCCCTGGGCGAGTCCCTGGCCGACCGCGCCGGCGAGATCAAGGAATACGTCGAAACCGTCCAGTGGACGGAAATGCGCGAGATGGTTCTGGCCGAGAAGGTCCGCATCGACGGCCGCGGCCCCGCCGACATCCGCAATATCGAGATCGAGACTTCGGTCTTGCCCCGCACCCATGGTTCGGGCCTGTTCCAGCGCGGCGAGACCCAGGCCCTGGTGGTCTGCACCCTCGGCACCAAGAACGACGAACAGCGCGTGGATTCGCTGCAAGGCGAGACCTTCAAGAACTACATGCTGCATTACAACTTCCCCGGCTACTCGGTCGGCGAAGCCAAGCGCATGAACTCGGTGGGCCGCCGCGAAGTGGGCCACGGCTTCCTGGCCGAGCGCGCGCTCGCCCCGGTCCTGCCGACCTCCGAATCCTTCCCCTACACCATCCGCCTCGTTTCCGACATCATGGAATCGCACGGTTCCTCATCGATGGCCTCGGTTTGCGGCGGCACCCTCGCCCTCATGGACGCGGGCGTGAAGATCAAGAGCCCGGTGGCCGGCATCGCCATGGGCCTGGTCTCGGACGGCAGCCGATTCGAGACCCTGTCGGACATCAATGGCACCGAAGACCACCTGGGCGATATGGACTTCAAGGTGTGCGGCACCGAGAAGGGCATCACCAGCTTCCAGATGGATATCAAGTTGCGCGGCCTCACCCCCGCCATCATGCAGCAGGCCCTGTCGCAAGCCAAGGCCGGCCGCCTGCATATCCTCGGCAAGATGAAAGAAGCCCTGCCGGCCGCGCGCGAGCTTTCCAAGTTCGCCCCCGCCATCCTGCAGAAGAAGATTCCCGCCGATAAGATCAAGGATCTCATCGGCCCCGGCGGCAAGGTCATCCGCGGCATCCAGGAAAGCGCCGGCGCCACCCTCAACGTGGACGATCAGGGCAACCTCACCATCTCGGCCGCGCATCGCGGCAACGCCATCATGGCTTTGAAGATGGTGAACGAGCTGTTCGCCGAAGCCGAGGTGGGCAAGGTCTACCGCGGTAAGGTGAAGGGCATCGCCACCTTCGGCGCCTTCGTGGAAATCCTGCCGGGCAAGGAAGGCCTGGTGCACATCTCCGAACTCGCCCCGACCAAGGTGGACCGCGTCGAGGACGTGCTCTCCATGGGCGACGAGGTCGAAGTGAAGTGCATCGGCGTCGACCCCCAGGGCAAGATCAAGCTTAGCCGCAAGCAGTTGTTGCTGCAGGCCTGAGACCCGAAAAAAAGGGTACAGGGATCAGGGTAAAGGGTATAGGGTGAAGAAAATAAGGGCCTTTCCGGTACCCTTAACCCTGTACCCTGTACCCCCCCGCTTCACTGCTGCAGGTCCGCACGTCGTCCCGCCCCGCTTCTCCCTCTCCCGGACGGATCCTCCACATGCCTAAACCCCGCTCGATGAACATGGACGAAAAGATCACCACGCTCGAAAACGGCGTGGTGGTGGCTACCGAATCCCTTCCCAACATCCGCTCGGCCTCGCTGGGCGTTTACCTCGACATCGGTTCCAGGGACGAATCCCCGGCCACCAGCGGGCTGGCGCATTTCTTCGAACACATGGTCTTCAAAGGCACGCCCAAGCACGATGCCTTGCAGATCGTGAAGATCTTCGAGGCCACCGGCGGGCAGATCAACGCCTATACCTCCAAGGAACAGACCTGCTTCTACGCCAAGGTGGTGGACACCGAAGTGAGGCCGGGGCTGGAAATGCTCCTGGAGATGGTCCTCGAATCCCATTTCGATCCCATCGAACTGGAAAAGGAAAAAGACGTCATCATCGAGGAGATCAAGGGCGGCAACGACAATCCCGAGGATTACGTCTACGACCTCTTCTCCCAAGCTTTCTTCGCCGACCATTCCCTGGGCTATCCCATCGCGGGATCGGCCAAGACGGTGAAGGGCCTGAGCCGGGAAATGCTCTTCGAGCACCAGCGCAAGGCCGCCGAAGCCGTCCCGGTATACGTGGTCGCCGTCGGCGCCGTGGACCATGCGGAGATCGTGGACATCGCCCGCAAGGCCTTCGGCCTGGGCCCCAAGGCCAAGTCCTTGGCTTCCCGTTCCCCCGGATCCCGCGCCTCCGCCCGGCGCGCCACCGTTTCCCTGGCCGAGCGCGCCGCCGCCGAGCGCCCGGGCCACGTCCACAAGCCCCGCCATCTGGTCGAAAAGCGGCCGCTCCATCAAGTGACCGCGCTTCTGGGCGGACCGAGCTATGCTTGGGATCATCCCAACCGTTACGCCCTATTGCTCGTCAATACCGTGCTTGGCGACGGCATGAGCTCCAAGCTTTTCCAAAGCGTGCGCGAGGCCCTGGGGCTGGTCTACACCATCTACTCCAGCCCGGAATTCCTCATCAACGCGGGCGTATTCGCCATCGGTTTCGCGACCGAGCCCAAGGACATCGGTAAGGCGACCAAGGAGATCAACAAGCAGTTGCAGGCCTTGCGGAAGACCGGGCTATCCAAATCCGAAATGGATTTCGCCAAGGCGAATCTGCGCGGCAGCATCTTGTTGGGACTGGAATCGAGCAACACCCGCATGGCCAGCCTGTCGCGGCGGCTGCTCTACGGGAAATCGGGCGAAAGCATCGATACGGTCCTGAAGCGCTTGGACGCGGTGAAGCCCGCCGACATCCGGCTATGCATCCGCGACGTATTCCGCGCTAAGCATTGGGCCTCGGCGTGCATCGTGCCGAAGCGGGCCCACGTATCCATGGGCCGATTGCTGGACTTTTAGCCCAAGGGCCGGCTCATCGCCGTCGCCCCTCGCTTCACTCCCATTCCACCGCCCTCCGCGCGCTTTCCATCAGCCGCGCTTGCGCGATCGCGTCCTCCCAGGTGAGATTCGGGCTTTGCCCCTTGAGAGCGTACTCCTCGACTTCGCGGGCTTCCCGGGCGAATGCGGCCAGGCCGTCGCCCGCCTGGTACACGCTTTCCCCATCGGCGTTGAAAACGCGGATCTCGGCCGCGGACGCGGGGGGATGCCAGGGCTGGGGAATCTCGATGCGTCCGCGTTCCCCATGGATCACCGCCAGGGCCGGGCGCGTTTCGCGCAGGGCGCAATAGATTTCCGCCCGCACGCCGCCCGGGAATTCCAGGGTCAGCTCGGTTCTTTCATCCACGCCTTCGGGGCCGCGAAGGGCGCGGGCGCGCAAGACGCGGGCTTGGGCGCCGGGCGTCTCGCCGGCGAAGGTCCGCGCGAAATGCACGCCGTAACAGCCCACATCGGCGAAGGCTCCGCCCCAGGCCTCCGGGCTCAAGCGGATGTTCCCCGGCTTCTGCCCCATATCGTAGCAGAAGGTGGCGGAAAGGGATCGTACGGATCCGATGGCATCCTCTTCGATCAGGGCGCGCGTCAGCCCCCACTGGGGATGCAAGGCGTACATGAAGCCTTCCATGAAGAAAACCCGGGCCTTGCGCGCCGCGTCCGACAGGGCCGCGACTTCGGACTCGAGCAAGGAAGCCGGCTTTTCGCAGAGCACGTGCTTCCCGGACCGCGCCGCCCGGATGCCCCACTCCGCGTGCATATGATTCGGAAGCGCGACGTAGATCGCGTCCACGCCGGGATCCGCGAGCAGCTCCATGTACCCGCCGTACGCGCGCGGAATGCCGAGTCGCTCCGCGAATGCGGAGGCCCGTGAGGAATCCCGGCTGGCGACCGCGGCGACGGGTATTCCCTGGACGATCAAATCGGCCGCGAACTTGCCGGCGATGTTGCCGCAACCGAGGATTCCCCAGTGCAAGCCTAAGCGGTCTTTCAATTCCGCCCCCGCATTTCCGACGCGTCGAACACGCCCCGGAATCCCGGATAAATGCGACAGCGTAGAATGGGAGGGGGACAGTTCATAGGTTAGGCCGATAAATCGGCTGAATAAACTTAATTCACCGGGTGGGACTTCCGGATCCGAACCCGGTTGCTCCCCTCCGGGGACCATGGTATCCTTCGGTCATGCCTTTCCGGCTCCGTCTTCGCCCCCTTTTCGCCGCCGCCTTCCTGATCTCCGCATGCGCGGCGCCCCGGACCTTGGCCCCCGCTTCGGCCGGAATCATGGCGGCCCGCCTCGCCAACGATCGATGCCAGAAGCTTTATGGAGCGCGCCCCTTCGCGCCCGAGGACTTCGAAGCCGTATGGGAGCGCGATCGCTGGCATTGGGGCAGCGCCACTGCGGAAAGGATCGAGGGCTACGACGTGGATGTCTCGTTCAATACGCGGGGCGGGAGCCCGCATGTGGAGGTTTCGCTCCCACCCGAATGAAAGGCGCTCGCAAAGCGAGCGGCGCACGCCAGGCGAGCGGGCAGACCACGGAAACTGGCGTCACTCCGTTCCAGTAATTCTCCATCATCGTCCGCGCAAGCGGAAAATGCGGTTTCGCTCGTATTGGCGTTGCCGGATTCGATGTTATATTTTGGGGCCCGGAACAGGAAGTCCGGGATCCACTTCCTTGTGAAAATTCACGCTCAGCAGAGGTCCCCATGAAGCATCTGTCTCTCGTCATGGCCTTGGCTACGTCCGCATTCGCAACCGCCATCGATCGCGATGGCGTCGCCGGCATCGATAAGACTTTTTCGGCCCAGACCCTGGGCCACGGAAAGCTGGCCATCGGCCTGCATAGCCAGGTGGTCGATGACGAGGAGGTGCTCCAGAACACCCAAATCAACGTCAACGGCAACCCTTCCACTATCAACGATTACCTGACCTTGAGTTCGAGCATTTTCATCGGCTTAGGGTTGGGACCCTATACCGATATCGGTTTGGCGCTGCCCCTCTACTACGAGAAGCTCAACAGCGATAACCAAGCCGTGGACCTCGAGGAGCAATACCCCGGGGATTTGCGTTACCGCCTGAAGATCCGGTTCCCCTTCAAAGACGTTCAGGTGGTGGACGTTGCCCTTATGTTGGGAGGATCCGTTCCGACCCAGGCCGACAACCGCGGCGTGATCCCGCGCGAGCTGGAATACATGACCGACGATCCCTCGAAATTCACCGAGGGCAATTCGCCTTTCGGAGCCGGTAGGCCGACCTTCGAGGCCGGCTTGGGCCTCACCATGGATCTGGGACAAGTGTCGCAGAAGTTCCAATTCCTGTGGCATTTCAATTTAGGGGTACGCAAAATCAACATCTCCAGCGAGCCCCCGTTCGAGGACGTCCTCTTCTGGTCCACGGCCGTGGAGTACGAACCGGGCACCTTCATCCGCTTCTTCGCCCAGTTCTATCATGAATCCCGCTTCGATCATCTCGGCGACAACGAATTCAGCACCGAGCCGACCACGGCGACCTTCGGCGCGGTAGCGCAAACCCCTGTGGGCCTTGACTTCTACGCGGGCCTGGTGTTGGGCCTCAACGACGGATTCATTCCCGTCAAATACAACTTCGAGAACAGCACCCCTGCCCGGATCCATGATTTCGGCATCAAGGGAAGCCCCGACCTTTCCATGATTTTCCAGGTCAGCTGGAATGGGTTCGTCCTGACGCAGGACCACGACCATGACGGTATTCCCGACAAGCTGGACAAATGCCCGGATGATCCCGAGGACAAGGACGGCTTCCAGGACGAGGACGGCTGCCCCGATCCGGACAACGACAAGGACGGCATCCCCGACATCAAGGACAAATGCCCCCTGGATCCCGAGGATAAGGATGGATTCCAGGATGAGGATGGATGCCCCGATCCCGACAATGACAAGGACGGCATCCCGGACAGCAAGGACAAGTGCCCCAACGATCCTCAAGGCGCCGACGGCAAGGACGGTTGCCCCAACCTCGATAAGGACGCCGACGGCATTCCCGACGCCATCGATAAGTGCCCGACCGATCCCGAGGATCGCGACGGATTCGAGGACGAGGACGGATGCCCCGAGCCGGATAACGACAAGGACGGGATCTGCGATCCTTGGGTCTCGGAGAAGGGCCTGCTGGCCAAGTACGCCGGGGTCTGCAAAGGCGTCGACAAGTGCCCCGGCGCCGCCGAGACCATGAACGGGTTCGAGGACGAGGATGGATGCCCGGACAAGCTCGAGGTCCAGACGGTCGTTAAGACCATGGTCCTGAAGGGAGTGAACTTCAAGACCGGGTCGGCCGAGCTCACCAGCGAATCCTATCGCGTGCTGGACGAAGTGGTGACCCAGATCCAGACCAACAAGGACATCCAGTTCGAAGTGGCGGGCCATACCGATAGCCGGGGCAATGCCACCAAGAATCAGATGCTGTCGCAGGCGCGCGCCCAGACGGTGGCCAACTACTTCATCAGCAAGGGCGTGGAAGCCGCGCGGTTGAAGGTCATCGGCTACGGTTCTTCGCGGCCGCTGGCGCCTAACACCAGCGCGGAAGGCCGCGCCCTCAACCGGCGCGTGGAGCTGAACCGGTTGAACTGACCGCCGTATCGTAGACCCGTGCGCATGCCGAAGCATGCGCACGGAAAACATTTCGAGGATCGGATGAAGCGGATTCGCCATTTCGAACCCAACCGGATTCCATCCCGGCTCTCCGGATTCGGGATCCTCGTTCTTCCATGCTTTTGCTTTTCCATGGCAGTCCCGGCACGCGCCGCAGGGGTCGATAGCTCGGCAGGAGTCGATACCTTGCCCCCGCCCTCCTTTTTCATATCCGTAAGCGTCGCGGATTCGCTCACCGGCCTACCCCTGCCAGGAGCCGCCGTCTATGCCCGCAGCCCGACCGCCAACTACTCCATAGCGGTTACGGACTCGGAGGGCGTCGCCTATTTCACCAAGAAAGATCTTTCGACCCCCGGGTTCTCCGATCTGCAATGGATAACGGCCGCTTATCCCGGATATGTTTCCCGTACCTACTCGGATTCCTCTTTGCTAAGGTCGGGACCCCCTCCTTACGCGCTTCGGATCCCTCTGGTGCCCGCCACCCCGAAGAACAGCCAAACGTTCCAAGGCACCTTGGTCGACTCCAGCCGGCATCCCATCCCCGATTTCCCCGTGGACTTGAGCATCGGCCAGGTCACCGGAGGGCAAGTGGGATATGGCGACGGTTACATGACCTTCACCGCGAAAACGGATACGGCCGGCCGATTCGTATTTACCGGCATCCCCGCGAAGTATCAATCCGGCTTCATATTTACGCGGCATTCCCCGCGCGATCTCGTCGATATGATCTCGGTCTCCTTCAAGGATACGGCTCTGATAGTCGCTCCCAGGTGGAAGCAGACGACTTCGATCGCGGCCCCAGCCGCCCGGACGCGCATGTCCGCGCCAGCTGGACCGGCGTCGATAATGCTATTCGATGCCCGCGGCCGGGATGCCGCCGGACGCCGTAGGCTTCGCTAAGACTCCCGGAAGAACGGGGCTCATACGGAGCCCTGTCCGAAGAACCTTCTCTAAGGCGCCACCGCAGCCATCGCCGCTACCCGGTTTCCCACCCTCAGTTCCGCCCAAAGGAAACCACCCGGTTCGCGCCGCAGGCTCAGCCCGGTCGCCCGCCGATCGACGGGCGCGCGCAGGACTTCGCGGCCGGAAGCATCGCGTAGGATCACGCTACGGTCCCCTTCCCAGGACTCCGTTCCCGTCCAATCCAGCCGCAAGCTTCCCGCTTCGGCCCAAGCCCGAATGGAAGGGCCCCGCGCGACCCGGGCCCGCGGGCGGACGGCGATCCCGCAACTCTGGCTGCTCTGCCAAGCGGGCTCCTTGGAATTGGCCCAGGCCGTCAGGGACGCATCCAAATCGCACAACCGGTTCGCGTCGAGAAGCACCTTGGTGGAAGCCTTCAACTGGGTAATGGATTCCGGCAAGGACTCGATAACGTTACCCGAGACGTTCAGCGTGTCGAGGGTTTGCATCGCCGCCATTGTAAATGGCAGCGCGCGCAAAACGTTTCCGGAAACATCCAGGTATTTCAGGAAAGGCAGATTGGCGACGGCTTCCGGCAAGGTGTCCAGGAGATTACCGGTCAACAAAAGGGTTTCGAGTTGCGGCAAGGCGAATACTGAGTCGGGCAGCGATGCCAGGCCGTTGCCGCGCAAGCCCAGGAACAAAAGGGATTGCAGCCGGCCCACGCGCGCGTCCAAGGACGGGATGCGGTTCCCTCCCAGATCCAATTCCACCAGGCTCGTCAGGTCCCAAATCTCAGCGGGCAACGAGTCGAGCAGATTATCCGAAAGCACGAGATACTTCAAGGCATCCATGGACCCGAGCTGCGACGGCAGGGCGCTGAGATTGCGCCCGCTCAGGCGCAATGCGGTTACGCGCGACGCTGCGGGATCGATTTGGGCGACTTGCGATACCGGCGTGGTGGTAAGCCCGTTTTGATCAAGAAGAATGCGGACGGCCAAGGTGTCTTGCCTAAGATCTTGCGCGCGGGCGGAAGGCGCGAAAAAGGGGAGAACGGAGAGGGAAATAAGGAGTGTACGGAAGCGGATCGGGTTTTTCATGGACTTCCATTATAGTGGAAAGTCCGGCATTGATATATGAACCGTTTGGTACGACGCCGTCCGCGGAAGTCCGTCCCGATCGGTACATCCAGGCGCCAGGCCGTAGCAGCGACAGGGGAATCCGCCGAAATGACGATTGCTCCACCGTTGAGCGGATTGGCATCTCGCTTGCTCAATGGGGTCTTGCCCCTCGGAACGGGCGTTGCACTAAAAACAGGAGTTCCCACATGACTATTAAGAAAATCATTCTAGGCGCGATCGCCGTCGGCTGCCTCTCCATCGGGGCTTCCTTCGCCGCCGGCACGACGCCCGATCCTACGACCGGTCCCACCGCTCCCACCGATGCGCAAAAAGCCAAGCTGGAAGAGCTGAAGGCTAAGCTGGAAGCCCAGCGGGCCGCGATGAAGGCTAAGCACGATAGCCTCTTCGCCGCCAATAAGGACGAGATCGAAAAGCGCATGGCCGAACACAAGGCCGAGATGGAGAAGGCCAAGGCCGCGATGGATTCCGTCCGCGCGCAAGTCAAAGCCCTGATCGACTCCTACAAGGACAAGATCAAGGCCGCTTCCGATTCGGACAAGGCCGCGCTCGCCAAGGAGCTGGCCGCCAAGCTCAAGGCCCTGACCGCCGACCTCCAGAAGGAGATGAGGGCCAAGTTCGACGCCGCGCGCGCGGGCCATGATTCCGATATGGTCGCCCATAAGGCGGAGATCGAGAAGAAGATGCAGGAAGCCAAGGCCGCGTTCGAAGCGCACATGAAAGACATCGAGGCCGCGCGCGCCGATTGGATGAAGAACCATCCGGCCGACAGCTCCCACGTCGGCGGCGGCGCGCCCACTCCCGATCAGATCGCCGCTGCGAAAGCCAAGTTCGAAGAATGGCTGAAGACCCACCCGATGCCGGGTATGGACTCGACCAAAGCTCCCTAATAAGAATCCCGCCTTCGTCCCGGGGACATCTCCCGGGACGGCCCGACCTTTGGTCGCCCGACCCGCCTGGGCCGCCGACCTTCGGGGTCGTGGCCCCTACCGGGGGAGGCGAGGTTTCGCTATCTTGGAAGCCCGGGCCTGGCCCGGGTTCCGGAAACCCGGGTCCTTGCCCGGGTTTTTCTTTTCCCGGAAATCCGAATGACCCATGCCCGCGCCGCGCTTGCGGCCATCGCGATCCTTGCCTTCGCCCATTCGGGCCATGCCAAGCGGTTGCCGTCCCCGAAACCGATCCTGCAGCCGCGCGCCGATTGCAAGACCCTTTCCGATTCCCTGGTCAAGCTCTATAACGCGGGGGATCCCACCTATCTGACCTGGGATTTCGCGGAGGCGGGATGCGACTCCGCGCAATTGTACACGGCCTACTATTACCAAGGCATCGGGTTCCTTTTCATCTCGGCCTGGAAAGAGGCCTTGTATTTCCTGAATGAGGCGCGGGCCATCGGCGGACCGAAGGACGAGGAGATCCTCTATCATCTGTGGACGGTGTACCGCAAGCTGGAACGCTATTCCGAGATGGAAGGCCTGACCCTGGAGCTGCACAAGCGGTACCCGAATTCGCTCTTCCTTTTCGAGATCCTCGATCAGTGGAAGTCGGTCAAATCGCCCTCGCACGTCGCCTGGAATTATTCCACCCGCGCGGGCATTTCCAGCACCCCATACCTCGACGACCAGCTAAGCAACCGCATCCAAGGCGAAGTCCGCCAGCAGTCGGGACTGCACCGGTTCCGCGAGCATGGCTCGGTTTCCCTCTCATCCAAGCTGAACGATCGCCTGTTGCATGGCTTCCAGGCCAATCTGGGCGGCGAATACGCCTATAAAGGTTTCACGTCGGAAGCCGATTGGGGCGCCGGTTACGAGACGCCCACCAACCTCATCCTCAGCGACGGAGGACAATCTATCTTGGTCGATTCCAACTGGAACTTCGCCCAAGGGCACTTAGCCGCGGGGTATTCCTTCACCTCCCGCTCCGGATGGAACGTGGGAGCGAACGCCAGCGTTTTCCAACTCAACAAGGATTGGCGCGTGGTGGGCATCAGCCATACCCAATCCTACTTCTTCGATAACTTCATCCTGATGGGTTACCTCGATTTCCAAAAGCATTGGATCAAGTTGCGGGCGGATTCCCTTATAGACTCCAGCGGGGTGTACCATGGAAAGACTGGGTTGGACGGCATGTACACCTTTTCCGCCAGCCTCAACCCTTACTGGTCCTTGGGCCGCCATTCCTTCGGCGTCGGCCCCAATTACTACCTGGCCCGCTCCCATTATTCTGGCGCGCTTCCCGATAACTCGCCTCTCAGCAGTACGGATTGGGTGCACACCTTTTCCGGCACTGCCACCTACGACTACGATCTGCGACGCTGGGTTCGCTTTGCCTTCACGGGGTCCTTAGGGGCTGAGCTGGATCCGAAGTATCCCGCGAAATGCGTGTATAGCGCCGACGCCGGCGTCTCGTTCTCGTTCTAAGTCCCGCTCCCGGCCTTATTCCGCTTAGAGGAATTGGTGTACCGGATGGTACGTCTCAGTACCTGGGCGGACGCGCTGGCCTCTAATGGGCAGGGAAGCGCTTCAACAGCGCTGGAAACCGGCCAGATTCGCCCGCTTCCCCTGGTATGTTTTTCGCTCCTTCAAATCAAGACCTTTATTTATTTTAAGACCCCATGCGCCCCATCCTTACCATCCTCCTGATTTCCGCGGCCCTGGGAAGGGCTTTCGCCGCGCATCTGGACGGAGGGCCCGGGCCCACCTCATTCGGCCCTCCCGGCGACCCGACGTCCGGCATGCGGAGCGAAGACGTGACGGATCGGCTCAATCGCGATTGGCAGCAACTCCAGGAAACGGAGAACAAGTACGGCTTGGCGACCATGCCCGAGGCCGCGCCCACGATATCATTGGCGCAATCGCTGATCGCGCAGGCAAGGCAATCCCTCTCTGCCGGGAACGTCTCCTTGGCGTTTAACCAATGCCTGATGTTGGAAAACCACATAACCGAATTGGATATGTTGGGTAGCCGCAAGAGCATGGACCGCTTCCGTTCCGGCGATATCGGCGGAATCGATACCTCGCGCCAACGGCAAGACCAGCAGAACGCGGCCGAATACAGTATCCAACGCGTGACGGATCGGCTGGCCTACCTCTCGCAACGTTTGGAATCCGGGAAGAACCCGGCAGCCGCTACCCTGATCAACAAGGTGAAGGCCCTGCTGGATGCGGCCCGTAGCGAAGCGGCGGCGGGACGGACCCTGAACGTATTCCCCCTCCTGGCCCAGGCCGATCCCCTGCTCAATGAGCTCCAGCGTTTGCAACAGGACTTGTCGGAGGCCGATTCGCATGGCGCCAGCGGTCCCAGCGGGGACCCGGATAAGAATCAACAACAAGCCCCCATGACCCAGGCGACAGCGAACTATCAGCGGGTCTACAACGCGGCCCAGCGTCTGGGGGAACGCCCGGTCGACGGGGAAAATGCCAAGACGACGGCCCTGCGGACGCGCGTCTTCGACTTGCTCGAGAAGGCCAAGGACGCATTGGCCACGGGGCAGCCCGAGGCGGCCAAGGGCTACTGCCTCAAGGCCGAGAGCCTGCTGACGGAATGGCATCGCTCCCTGGCCTCCGACGATAAGCTGTCTCCCGCCGCCCGCGATCGGGTCAAGGCAAAGCTGGACCTGGCGGGCGATATCGTGGCGTCCGCGGGCGACGAAAAGGCCTCCCGCATCCTGGAAAAGGCGCGCGACCATTTCGACCGCGCCGAGCGCAGCCGGATCGACGGACGCGCCGGCTTGGCCGCCGTGGAGATGGATTTGGCCCTGAAGTTGGCGGCCAAGGCGGTCGATATCGCCCGCGCCCGGTCCCGCTAATCCCCTGAGCTTTCCCCAAGCCTTTTGCATCTCCCCATTCGTGAATAGTTTTTGGCACCTTGGTGGCCTTTCCCTCCGCTTCTATAGCCCTCTGCGCCGTGTCCCTCGCGTTAACCGTAGGAGCGCGGGCCGATGAACGCTCCGATTCCCTGGAATACGCGGCCAAGCGGCAACTTATCCTGGAGCAAGGGGCCGATGAAAGGGAAGGAGCCATCCTGTCGGCGGCGGAGGATTTGGCCCGCGATGGATATTATCCGGAAGCCAGGGATTTGCTCTTCTCGATGCAAGACACCGCGCAGGCGGATTTCGAAGGCGAGTTCGACCGCACCCTGGATTCGGCCCGGGCCCAAATGGCCCTGGGCAAGGGGGCGGGAGCGAAGCCGGCGACGTCGAGCCGCGCTTCTGGCTACGTGCAATCCGGGATCGATTACGATCGCTGGGACGGAGTGGATACCATCCTCAGCGCCCACGTGCGCGGCAAACTGGAATGGATTCCCGCGGGGAAGACGTTCGAACGCGTGGCCGCGGTGGCGCAAGCCTCGGATCGGAATGCCTACTTCGACGCGACGGCGAAAGGGGCGACCGCCCACCGGTTGCTTCGCTTCGAGACCGAAGCCTTGGCCGAAAAGCTGCTTTGGCGGCCTTACGGGGATTCCCTCGATCGCTTCTACTTCCTGCTCAGGCTCGATCCCACGACGCGACCTTTGGGCAAACCCGTGGCGGCGGAGGCGCCGATTTTCCTGGAGAGCGAACAATACCGGCACGATCGCTTCGGCTCCCCTTCCCACTATGCCGCGGGAATCGCCCCGGGCGTGCAGGCCATGTCCGAGAACACCGCCAAGTCCCTCCTCCTTTCCTGGGACGCGCGCGGGTACGTCTATCCCGGCGAGCCGGACAATTCCTTTTTCCGCGACGGACCGGTCGCCTCGGGATGGTGGTACGGGGATCGCCTGGTGTTCGACGCCGAATCGCGCCTGGCCACCACCCGTTACAACCGCGATACGTCGCTTACGCGTGACCTCCGCCTGGAGACCGAGGCCGGGGGATCGGTTCGGATATGGCGCTGGATCAAGGCCGGCTTGCGCTTAACCGGGGAAAGCGAGATGGACGATTACAAGGACAGCGTGAGGAATTCGTTCGGCACCGTATCCGCCAACTACCGACTCACCGGCTCCGCGTGGACCATGCGGCCGCAACTCTCGGCGGATTGGAAAAGCACGTACACGGCTACCTTGGGAATGGCTTATACCCGTTCACGCTATCCGGTGCTTTCCGAGGCCGACGGCCTGAGCCTGCGCAATGTGCTTTTCCTCAACACGTCCAATGACGATTGGAAGGCCGAGGCCGGCTTCACCATGTTGACGAAAGCTATATTCCTCGTCTTATCCTTGGACTACGAGGAGAACTGGGTGCCGTACAACTCGATCTACTCCCTCGGCTCCAGCAAGGGCATCGGCCTGGGCGGCAACCTGTACTGGAAGCTGAGGCCCTGGTTCGAAATCGACGCCACCCTTGAGACCACCCGCCGCTTATCGCTGGCACCGGGCTTTTCGGGCGGCATGATCAGCGACAACCTGCAGCTCTCGGCCGGCTTCACTTCCAACTTCCCATGAAGCGACCCTTGCTGGGGGCCTTGGCCGGGGCCGCCGCCTTGATCCTCCTCTTCGGGTTCTCCGCCTGGATCCTTTCGCGCAACCTCGGCCAGGCCCGGCGGGCTTCCGAAGGCCGCATGACCGGCCTCGCGGAGTACATCGGCGATCATCTCGCCGAGGACATCTTTTCCTATCCCTTCGAGTTCACGCCGTCCCTCTTCCCTGCCCCGTACGCCGAGCAGCAAAGCCGCTGGCTCAGCCGCCTCACGCATGCCACGGGCCTGGAACGCGCGGTGATCACCGACTCGGGCGGGCAGGTGTACGCCTCCAGCGAAAACTTCATCGCCAGCGGCGAGGATATCCGGCCTTATCTGGTGGACGCGAAACTGTTCGAAGCTTCGGCGCGCGAAGGCCGTCCGCGGTTCACGCCCCTCTCCGAAATCGATGGCGTGCCCTTCCAATCCCTCTACTACCCGTTCTCGCTGCGCGGCAAGCGGCAGATGCTGGCGCTCGAATCCGATCAAGCTTTCATCGCCAGCGTCGAGCAGTTCCGTACCTATCTGGTCGTCGCGTCCATTTTCGTGATCATCCTTTTCGCGGTCCTGACCACGGTGCTCTACGCCTTGGAGCGGCGCTTCCAGGCGGCGCTGGCCGAGTCGCGCCGCAACGAGCGCCTGGCCTTCCTGGGGCGGACCAGCGCGGAGCTGGCCCACGAGCTCAAGAACCCGCTGGCCATCATCAAGTCCTCAGTGGACGTGCTGCGCAAGCAGGTGGATCCCGAGCGCAAGCTGCCCGCCTTCGGCTATCTCTCCGACGAAGTCATGCGGCTGTCCCGGTTGATCGGGAACATATTGGGCTTTTCCAATGAGAAGCCCTTGGAGGCCAAGGCCTTCCCGCCCCGGGCGGTCCTGGACGAAGCCGCCGCTGCGCTAGGACGGGAGTTCCCGGAGGTCGCCTGGACCGTTTCCGTCCCGGCGGGCCTTTCGCTTTTGGGCGACGCGGACGCCTTCCGGCAGATGGCGGAAAACTTGGCGCGCAACGCCGCCCATGCCATGGGCGGAAAAGGCGGCCTCACGGTATCATGGGAAGAGCGGGGGAAGGGCGGGGCGATGCGCTTCGCCGATACCGGGCCCGGATTCCCGAAGGCGGTCCGCAAACATATGTTCGAGCCCTTCGTGTCGGGCTCGAAGACGGGGACCGGCCTGGGCCTGTCCATCGTAAGGAGCCTGTGCGAGCGTTCGGGATGGAGCCTGTCGCTGGCTTCGGATCGGGCGCAGGGGGACGAACCCACTTGTTTCGAGATCGGTATTCCTAAAAAAGCGTGACGGAGATCATGGAGGGGTTATGGCGAGGATACTCGTCGTCGACGATGAACCGAAGATGCGGGCCTTGCTGGCGATGGCCCTGTCGGGCGAGGGCCTGGAAGCGGTAGAAGCCGGGTCGGCCGAGGCCGCCCTGGACGCGCTGGGCCGCGGCGATCCGTTCGCGGTGATGATCACCGACGTGCGCATGCCCGGGATGTCGGGACTGGATCTGGTGAAGAAGGCCAAGGCGGAACGCCCCGGCCTGGAATGCATCGTGATGACCGCCTACGCCGATTCGGGCACGGGGGTGGAGGCGATGCGCATCGGCGCCTTGGAATACGTCAGCAAGCCCTTCGAGATGGACGAGATGGTACTGTTGGTCCGCTCGGCCCTGGAGAAGGGGCGCTTGCGCGACGAGGTGGCCGAGTTGCGCGTGCGGGAATCGGGGCGCTACCGCTTGGACCGCATCATCGGGGAATCCAAGGCCATGCAGGACGTGATCCGGCAGGCGCGCATGGTGGCCAAACGCGATACCACGGTACTCGTGCGCGGCAAGAGCGGAACCGGGAAGGAACTGATCGCGCGGGGCATCCACGCCGAGAGCGGACGCGAATCCTTCGTGGCGGTGAATTGCGGGGCCATCCCCGAGAACCTGTTGGAAGCGGAATTGTTCGGCCACGAGAAGGGCTCATTCACGGGCGCCCACGCCCAAAAGATCGGCCTCTTCGAGCGGGCCGCCAACGGGACCGTTTTCCTCGACGAGATCGGTGACGTATCCCCGGGCATGCAGGTGAAGCTCCTGCGCGTGCTGCAAGAGCGCGAGTTCACCCGCGTGGGCGGCACGCGCGTGGTCCGCACCCAGGCGCGGGTGATCGCGGCCACTCACCGCAATCTGGAAGAGGAAGTGAAGAAAGGCGGCTTCCGCGAGGATCTTTATTTCCGGCTCAACGTGTTCCCCATTTTCGTACCTTCCCTGGCGGAACGCATGGAGGACGTGCCCGCCTTGGCCGACGCCTTCCTGAAGCGCTTCGGGCACAACGCGGGAATTGCCGAGGGGGTGATGTCCAAACTGTTGGAGTACTCCTGGCCGGGCAACGTGCGTGAGCTGGAGAATTGCCTGGAGCGCGCCGCCATCATCGCTTCGGGGGCTCTCCTCGAGGTCGCCCACTTACCGGAGCATATCCGCCAGAAACGCGTGCTCGAACGGCCCTCCGCGTTCCTGCTTCCCGAAACCGGCATCTCCCTCGATGAATTGGAGAAGAGCCTTTTGCTGCAAGCCCTGGAGAAGACCGGAGGCAACAAGACCCGCGCCGCCGGCCTGCTCGGCATCACCCGCCGCGCCCTGTATTCGAAGATGCATACCCACGGCGTCCGCGGATACGGCGCCACCGAGGAAACCCCCGCGGAATCGTAACGCGCGCAATACCCCGCCCGCGATGGCGTAAAGCATTTCGTCATGGCCTCCCCCGAGGCGATTTCGTCATTGCGTCCCCCGGGGCGCGGGGTTTATCTTGCTTCTTACCCGGGCTCATCGGAGCCCAGTAATCCCCTGATAAGGAGACTCCCATGAACTCATTCCCTCATAAGGCCGGCTCGCGCCTCCCTGGTTTGCTGCTTGGCGGAATGGTGGCGGGCGCGTTGGGCCTCGCCCTCGCCGCGGACGTCGACCCGTCCTCATCGTCCCGCGTGCCGTCCGATCCCGTGACGGGCAAAAGCGATACCTATACGCCGGGACTCGCGAATCCGGCCGCGGATACGGGCATGAGCTCGGCGACCGGAACTTCCGGGACCGGCTCCCATGCTTCCACCGGCAAGTACGGTACGGGCGCGGAAGGCTCCGCTTCCCTCCCGCCCAACGTCACCCCCGGTTGGAAGATCCGCGTCTGCTCGGAAAAGACCAAGGCGGATCAGATCAACTTCAAATTCACCCCGGCGGGGAGCAAAACCTCGAAGGGAAGCGCGACGGGTGCGACCGGAAGCCCGTCTTCGACCGGCATGGGCGGTAGCGGCGCCGCTAACGACGCGTCCGATCAGACCGCCAGCTGGAGCCGGGGCGAGGCCTCGGAAATCAACCTGCCCTCGGCCGTGCGCGACGCGGATAAGATCCGCATCGAAGCCACGCCCTCGAAGAAGGACAAGAAAGCTTCGGTCTGCGTGATCTACGATGACCACGTGGCCAAGAAGATGAACTTCGACGATCGCGAGGTCAGTACGGTAAAGAGCTCCGATAACGGGGAGTGCGGCTGCTAAAGCAGCTTCGGCTGCTAAAGCAGCTTCGGCTGCTAAAGCAGCTTCGGCTGCTAAAGCAGCTTCGGCTGCTAAAGCAGCTTCGGCTGCTAAGGCCGGGCGGCTAGGAAAATTCGGGGGCGGGCGGTCCGGCCGGAAACGACCCGCCCCATTCTTAAGCCCGCTTGTCCCGGCCCGTCCGATAGCTACCTTTTCCCGCATGTCTTGCATCGTCCTGCTTACCGATTTCGGATCGGCCGACTGGTTCGTCGGCACCTTGAAAGGTGTCATCGCCTCCATCGCCCCCAAGGCCCAGGTGATCGATCTCTGCCATGACATCCCTCCCGGGGACGTCAAGGCCGGGGCCTTCGCCCTGCTCACCTCTTACCGGTACTTCCCGCGCGGCACCATCTTCGTGGCGGTGGTCGATCCGGGGGTGGGAGGACCGCGCGACGCGATGTTGGCCGAAGCCCATGGCTACCAATTCCTAGGCCCGGACAACGGCGTCTTGGCCTACGCCCTCTCCGGCGGCCCGCCCGGAACCGGAGGGGCCCGCCATGCGCCTTTCCGGCCCGTTATCGCCGAGGCCCCGCCTTACCGGCTGCGCGCCATCGAGAATCCCGAATACCGCCTGCCCGATGCCTCGGCCACCTTCCACGGCCGCGATATCTTCGCTCCCGCGGCCGCCCACTTAAGCCTCGGCAAAACCCCGGGTTCCTTCGGCCGCAAGAAGGACACCTTCGTGGAATTGCCCTTCCCGGTACCCTATATGGCGAAAGGCGCCGTGGTCGGGGAAATCGTGCATATCGATCGCTTCGGGAACGCCATCACCAACGTGACCCCGCGCGATCTGGAGTCCCTCCCCGAGAAAAAGCGCAAGGGCGCCATCGCCTTGGTCTCCAAAGGAAAAGCCTTCCCGCTGTCGGCCTTCTACGCGCAGGCGGGCGCCGGGAAGAACGCGGCGGTGCCGGGGTCGAGCGGATTCCTGGAACTGGCGATCTCGAACGGGAACGCGGCCAAGAAATTCGGATTCAAGCGCGGCGATCCGGTCAAGGTATCCTAGAGTAGCAAGGCCCGGCCGGGAGAGAACGACCCTGATCCGGGTTACGACGGCAACCGGGCCCAGGTAACCTGCGCGCTACCTAGCTCAAGATCTTTCCGGAACCCGGGCTCGCATCGAAGCCGGGGAAGCCGCATGGCGGCACGGGTCGGGGCCGCCGCCGGCCTCGGAGCGCAAACTTCGGAAAGCGGATCCGGGCGCGGAATCGCAAGCTTCTAAGGAAGCTATGCCGCCCGGGCCGATGCCGGGTGGATCAAGCAGGGTGAAAAGTGATATCTTATGGTATCGGATCCGCTTCGCGAGGTGTCATGCGGGATAAGTACGGCGAATACCTGGGCGCGGCCATCAAGGCCGCCGAAGAAGCGGGCGGCATCGCGCGCAGCATGCAGCACGCGCTCCGCGATATCCGCTACAAGGGCGAGAAGGACGTGGTGACCGAAGCCGATCTGGCCAGCGACGCCGCCATCCGCAGGAGCCTCTCGGCGGCCTACCCCAAGCACAACATCGTTACCGAAGAAGAGGCCGCCCTCGATCAGGGGAGCGAGTTCACCTGGTTCGTGGATCCCATCGACGGAACGGTGAATTATTCCCGGGGATTCCCGCTTTGGGGCGTGTCCATCGGCCTCCGCCGCAAGGATGCCGTCGTGGCCGGTTGCATCTGGCTACCGGCCCTGGAAGAGATGTACACCGCCACGCTGGGCGGCGGGGCTTACCTCAACGGCAAGAAAATCCAGGTGAGCGGGGTGTCCGAGCTCCGCAAAGCCATCATTTCCCACGGCGATTTCAACGTGGGCGCGGACGACGCTATCCGCATGGAGCTCAACGCCAAGAATCTGGAGTCCCGCGGGCGGGCGGCCGCGGCCTTGCAACGGGTCAAATGCCTGGGTTCCGCGGTGGTGGAAAGCGCATTCGTCGCCGCAGGCCGCATGGAAGCCTACTGCATGCTCGCCATGCATCCCTGGGACGTGGCCACGGGTTGCCTGCTGGTGACCGAAGCCGGAGGCAAGGTATCCCACCTCGACGGCGCCGCATTCGATATCGAAGGGAAGGATGCCCTGTTCTCCAACGGCATCCTGCATGAGCAGATGCTGAACGTGCTGAAACTGGGTTGAGACCCTATTTATCCTTGTCCGACATGGACGGGTCCAGCAAATCGCACACCTTCTGGAGCAGCCCGTTCGGGCTGAAAGGCTTGGGCAGGAAATCGGCTTCGGCGTCCCAGACTTCGATCTGCACGTTCACGTCCGCATTGTAACCGGAGATGTAGAGGACCTTCATCTCCGGTCGTTTGGGCCGCAGGAAACGGGCCAATTCCATGCCGTTGACGCGGGGCATTACCAAATCGGCGATCAGCAGATTGATGGGACCTTGATGGGTTTCGGCCACGGACTTGGCCTCATCGCTGTCCTTCGCTTCCAGAACGTGGTAATCGTTGATTTTCAGGATTTCCTTGACCAGGGTGCGATTGGACGCGATGTCGTCAACCACCAGGATCGTCGGCTGCTTTTCCGTTCCCATTGGACCTCTCTTGTGCCGCGCTTCCACGCGTCACCCGCGTTCTACCCGGGGCGTTCAGGTATGAAAACTAACTTATTCCCCAGGCCCACACACCAAATAGAGCGCGTTCTTGCGTCCTAGGGTTCCCATTAATTGATGGATGTATAAGCCGCCAGCGTTCCCTATTCGGAGCTGGCGGCACGGGACCTATTCACGGGCCCGCCTTATGTCTTGAAGCAGGACAAGCGGTTCGAGCGCGTGGAGTGCTTCAGTCTTTTGAGGGCCTTCTCTTTGATCTGGCGCACCCGCTCCCGGGTGAGGTTGAAGCGCTGGCCTATCTCCTCGAGAGTATATCCGGTGTCCACGCCGATTCCGTAGTAGAGCCGGACCACCGCCTCTTCGCGGTCCTCGAGGGTGCCGAGAACCCCCTGCACCTCCCGCTTCAGGCTTCCCGCCAGCACCGGTTCCTCGGGGCTTTCGGCGTTGTCGTCCTTCAGCAAGTCGCCCACCTTGCCTTCTTCATCGGCCTGCAAAGGCGATTCGAGGGAGATGGGATTGGCCGAAAGCTGCAAGCACTCGCGGATTTCGTTCTCATCCAGGTTGAGATGATAGGACAACTCCGAATGCGAAACCGAGCGGCCCAACTTCTGTTCCAGGCGCGCGCCGGATTTGCCCAGGCGGTGGATGGCGCTCACCCGGTTCAGCGGCACGTTCAAGATGCGCGATTGCTCGGCCAGGCATTGCAGGATCGCCTGGCGGATCCACCAGACCGCGTAGCTGATGAACTTGAAATGCTTGGTCTCGTCGAAGCGCTTGGCGGCCCGGATCAATCCGAGGTTGCCTTCGTTGATGAGATCCGTCATCGGCAATCCCTGGTTCTGGTAATTGCGGCAGACGGAGACCACGAATTTCAGGTTGGCGCTGATGAGCTTGTTCAACGCGCGGCGATCGCCCTGGCGGATGCGCATGGCGAGGTCCGCTTCCTCGCTCAGGGACAAGTTCTGATTCTTGCTGATTTCCCGGAGATAGAGGGAGAGGCCCGAATCATCCGCTACGAACTTGAGGGAACGCTCGGAACTCGAGGATTTTGGGTCGGCCAAGGTTGGCTCCTTTCCGAAACCCTCCCAATCAAATTTTCTCAACCCCGTGGCGCAAGGGAATTTGAGGAACTCGGCGATCCTGCGTTTTTTGGCCTCGGAAGCGCCCCTTTTCGCGGAAAAAGCCGGATCGGAAGGGAGATTAGCAGGGATGGTTTTCCCGGCAGCCTCGCAGGGTATACTCTCCGTTTGTTCGAAGCAGCCGCCCTCGTGAGCGAAATAGTCCGCCCGGCCACGTAACCGATTCGCCCGCGCATGCGTCTAAGGCATCATGCCCGAAAACCCGCATTCATCCACGCCCCGCGCCATCGGCATCCTCTTCGCCAGCGGGATCCTGATCGTCTTCGCCGGGTTGGCGGGCTTAGGGGCTACCGCGATTTCGGTCGCTTCCGATTCCGGCGAGGGCGCGCCTGCGCCCGCGGTCCTGCATGCGAACCGCAATACCGATCGAGTCAATGACAAGAACGGAGTCGCCGATGCTTCCGGCCGGATCGCGAAGCTTAAGCGGGTAGCCGCAGGCGATACGACCCTGCGCAAAGGGCGCATAGCCCCCTAAAGCCCCGGATCTGCCCCAGCAATGGCGAATTCCGCGCGAAATCGTATCCGCTTTTGGGATGGGATGGAAAAGCGTTTATTGAACTCATGTCTCGATCGCTGGTCTATGCGGCTTTGCTCCTTCTCGTTGGCTGCGCCAATGATAGGATGATGTTCCGCGCCAAGCCGGCCAATGCGGCGTCGCCGTCGGCGGCGCTGGATGTGCAAGGCGCCTCCGGGCCCATGCGCTTGGCCGTAGGCGACGAGTCCCGCCAGGTGGAAATGCGCGGAAACGACAGCCTGGTCCTCACGGGCACCGCCAAGGATAGCCGAGGGATCAAAGACATCGCCTTGCAGGGTAACGCCGTGGTGACGTGCAGCGATCCCGCCACGGGCGCGACCTTCACGCGCTCGACGGGTTTCCTGCGCCGGCACGTGCCGGGGACGCTCCTGAGCGGCAGCGTTCCTTCGCAAAGGGATTCCCGCTTCGTGCTGCGAGTCGGCGATATCGCGCGCTTGTGCCCGGGCGAACGCCTCGAAAGCGCCGTCGGCCAGGCCCGGCTGCAGGCTTCCAATTATCACGGAGATGCGGCCTCCACGCCTCATCTGGAATTCCGCATCGCGGTCGGCGAAGCGGCGGCCCAGGCTATTCCCATGCCCGGGGCCCTGCCTGGCCCTCTGGCCGGCCGGGCCTCCACCGCCACAGGATTCGCCCCTGAGGGCGGCGTAGGAGGCTCGGGGTCCCAACCCCATTCCGGCCCCGCTGTTTCAACGCCCGCGGCGGCCCCGATGGCCCCGCGCATGTGCCCGCGTTCCGCCGGGCCCGGGCGCGCGGCGGAAAAGCGCGCCACGGGGGAAACGCCGGGCGGCGAGTGCCTGGATACCCCCGTACCTTCCATGTCACCCCCCGCCTCTCCCCCCACCTCGCGGGTCTCTTCGCCCCGCGGCGGCTCGCGGTCTGGCGTTTCGTCGCGCGGCGTTTCGACGGTATTTGACCCGGCGCGCGCTATGCCCTACAATGGGTAAACCGGAAGGCACTACCGCGAAACCGCATGCGGCCGGGCCCTACGGCGTATCCGAAGGATTTATGCATTTCGAAACGATTTTGTTGGTCGAAGACGACGGTTCCCTCCGTAGCGTGATGAAGCTGTTCCTGGAGCATTCGGGCTTCGGGGTATTGGAGGCGGACAACGGCGTCGATGCTTTGTTCATGAGCGGCCAGCATCCTGGCCCCATCCACCTGCTTTTGACGGACGTGGAGATGTCGCCCATGAGCGGTCCCGAACTGGCGGAGCAGGTTCTGCTCCACCGGCCCGAGACCCAGGTGCTTTTCATGTCCGGGAACAGGCAGCCCGAGGATTTGTTCAACGACATGTGCCTCTTGAACGCCCGCTTTCTGGGCAAGCCGTTCAATCCGAGTACGCTGCACCATACGGTGCGGCAGGTGCTGGGGGCCCCCGGCTGAGCGGGGTCGCGCGACAGCCCGGACGCCGCGGCGCCCGGGCGTCCTCCGAGGCCCGGCGGGGACCGTCGTCCCGCTCCTTCGCTTGGAAATCCCCGGCGTCCAGGCCCGGCGCGCGGCCGCCGTCCGAACGGGAAGGTTCCGGCGCGGATCCTTACGCGCGTTTCCATCGCCTCGACGGATCGCATCCTTGGCGCGAAGCCGCCCCGGACGGTTTCGTGGATTACCCCGCGCGTTACCGTCCCGGCGGACGCGTGGCCTATTTCAATTTCCCTTTGGCGCGCGAACTGGAACTGGTCCCTTCCGGCCATCCCGCCCGCCTGAACGCGCGGCTGGAGACGCGCATCTTGGAAACCTTCTCCCTGCAGATCATCAACGAATACGATCTGGCCCATCCGGAACGCGTGAAGGGCGCGCGCGTCAAGCCGAACCCCTTTATGGCGACACGCTACCTGCAATTGCAGCATAAGGACAAGCGCGGGCGCACCTCCGGCGACGGGCGCAGCATCTGGAACGGCAGCCTGGAAGCCAACGGGATGAGCTTCGACGTCAGCAGCCGCGGCACCGGCGCCACCATCCTTTCCCCCGGCGCCTCCGAGGCCGGCAAACCCCTGCCGACGGGGGACGAGGTCCATGGCTACGCATCGGGTACCGCCGACTTGGACGAGATGCTGGGCTCGGCGCTGATGTCGGAAATATTCTACCGCCAAGGGATCCCCACCGAGCGCTGCCTGGCGGTGATCGATTACGGGGACGGAACCTCCATCGGCGTGCGCACCGCGCCTAACCTCATCCGCCCCGCGCATATCTTCCGTTACCTCAAGCTGGGCCTGCGGGACGGGCTGGAGCGCTCGCTGGCGCATTTTTTCGATCGGCAGGAAGCCAACGGCATTTGGAAGCTGCCCGCGGGACGCGAAGCCCGCATGGCCGCCGGCCTCGATCGCATCGCCCGATCCTACGGCAAGCTGGCCGCGGTGATGGAAGAGGATTACATCTTCAATTGGCTTTCCTGGGACGGCGATAACGTGCTCGCCGACGGATCCATCCTCGATTACGGATCCATCCGCCAGTTCGCGGCCAAGTCGGACAAGTACCGGTACGAGGACGTAGATCGCTTTTCCACCTGCCTCACCGAGCAGCGTTATTGGGCACGCCTGATGACGCAGGCCTTCGCCCAGGCCGCCGATTTCATCCTCACCGGGACCAAGAAGCCGCTCAAGGGTTTTCGCGAGGCGGCTTGCCTCCGGGCTTTCGACGCCGCCTTCGGCGAAGAGCGGGATCGACGCCTACTGTGGCGCCTGGGCTTCGACTCGTCCAGTTGCGAACGCCTGCTGGCGACGGCTCGCGGCTCGATCGCCGAATTCCGCCGCGCCCTCGCCTATTTCGAGGACCTCAAGGTCGCCAAAGGCCCCGAGCGCCTTCCCGACGGCATCACCCATCGGCCCGTGTTCCTTATCCGCAGCCTTTTGCGCGAGCTTCCCCGCTTCTGGTCGCGCGCGGGCCTTTCCGCCGATCTGGATCCGGATCGCTTCTGCCGCATCATGGCCGCCTCCTACGCGGCCAAACGCGACTTGGAAGTGTCTCCCGCCCGGGCCGCGCATACGCGCGAATTCCAGGAGGGCTACCGCAAGCTGATGCGCCTGGCCGCCGAAGGATGCAAGGAGGCCGTATCCCCGGAGCAAATCTTGTCGGTGCTGGCCGAGCGCTCATCGGTGATCAACCATCCCCACCGCCTCACGGGGGACGGATTGGTTTGGATCATCAACCAGGTGATATCCCTGAAGGACAAGCTGGGGTGGGCGGAATTGCAACAGGCCATGGACACCTTCATCGATTCGCAAGTGCTCATTCCCGGCCAATGGCGGCCGCTTCCCGACGCGGACCTCCGCTCCTCCCGCCCCAAGGGCCGGCTGCTGCGCAAGATCCGGCAGGACCTGAAGAATTACCGCGAGACCGTTTGACGCGCTAGGCGCCCCGATCGGTCGCGAATCCCGCGCGAAAAGCTTCCCCTGCGGCCCCTTAAACGATTAAGTTTACCCGCGACAGGAGGGCCCATGAAGAATTGCCTTATCTGCCAGACCGGGCAGGACCAAGTCGCGTTGAACCGTATCCCCGTGGCCATGGAAGGCTCCCATTGGGGGGACATGCTGGTTTGCGCAAGCTGCCTGGAAGTGCTGGGCGCCGAAGAGGTGAAGGGTTTGATCAGCGCCGCCGTGCGCGAGAAGTCCTTCGAGCCCAGCAACGTGATCCTGGCGGATGAGAAAACGGCGGCGGCCGAGGTGGAGCCCGGCCTGGTGGAGCTTCCCGTGAGCGCCGCCCTCCTGCGCGACCCGCAAGCCTTCGCCCGCACCGTCGGCGAAAAAATGGGCGCCAAGCTTTGGGACCTGCATCGCCAAGGCGTATCGGACGCGGTGTGGACCACCTCCCTCACGCCCGACGGCGAAGGAGGCTACGTCTTCGCCGCCGCCTTCGCTCAGTCACCAGCGGGTCAGACTTAGGAAGGCGCGCTTCGCCCAGAACGCTACGGAGCGAGCTGAGGAAGAGCGCCTTCGCGCGGATATGGAACGTAACGACGACTACCGACCCATCGCTTGCGACTTGTATGATCGCTTGGAATCCATCGCCACTTTACGAAGCCTGGTTCGCTTGACGCTTAAGGACGAAGACGCCGGGCCCGGCGGCGCGTCCGCTGAAGGCCGGATCGCGGACATCTATACGCGCGAAGACAAGCAGGAGTTTCTGCGGCTGGACGGCGGACAGGAGATCCGCCTGGATCGGATCATCGGCATTTTACCGATTGGATAGGGCCTAGGCCCCCAGCTTGTGTCGAATTCCTTTCCGGCCCGGCCCTTCCCCGGGCCGGGCAGTACGATTCCGGTAAAGTCGCGCGATCCCCTGGGGATTTTTCCTTCCCCGATTGGTAATATAGGGAATGCTTTTTCAGCGACCGGCCCCAACTTCCCCAACCCCGAATCCAGGCTTATGAATCTTCGCTACGTATTCGATATCACGATTGGTTTGTTCGGCACCCTTTTCGCCGCCCTGATGTTCTTCTACTTCCCCGGCCTGCAGGCCTGGACCTTCTCGGCCCTGCACCCCATCGCGGCCTTGAAGCCGAGCGGACTCGGCGCCGGCATCTGGATCCATCTCTTGCTCGTCTTCGCCGTGGTCCTGCCCGGCGTTTTCGGCCCGCTCTTCCTGGTCACGCGCGCCCGCCGCTTCGTCACCTTGAAGCTGGGCGGCGGATGCCTGGCCCTATCTTCGCTTTTCCTGTTCGCGGCCATGCACGCGCCTCTGCTCTACGGCCGGGTGGCCCTGATGGCGCTCCTCTCGGGCCAATTGCTCGCCTTGGGGATCAAGGCGGAGAAATCGGTGCCGTGGAATTGGATGGCGTACCTGGGCTTCGCGCTCGCCAACTTCACCTTCCCGGATTCGGGGATCCTTAGCGGCGCCAATATCCTGACGGGGGTTTATCTCCTCGCCTCCGGCGCCCTTCTGCTCCGGGGCGAGAAGCCGAAGGGCCCCAAGCAATCGCGCTTCCGCGTGATGATTGGGTAGCTGCCCGCTTTGCCTCTACATCGCTTTCGCCTGCTCCTACTAACGACCGCTTTTTTCCTCTCCGCCTGCCTTTCTCAAGAGGACATGTACGGTGGTGCAAATGATGGAGAAGCGATTTATGGAGTCAAGAAGGAGCCTACTCCGGAGACGACCCCATTCCCATATCCCTACCCCGAGGTCGGAGACGCTTGGACCTTACGAAACGGTTCGCTTTTAGGATCATCGGAAATCCGATCCCTGGTATGGGCAAAAACGAAACTCGTGGGAGTGTTGGGAAGCACAGGCGCCAACGCCATGGTCGTGACGTCCACCGACGGGACGGCCTGGGCATCTCATCCGACTGGGATTCCCGGAGGCTTTCTTAGTTCCTTGGTCTGGACCGACCGGCAGCTCGTCGCGGTCGGAAAGGACAGCAGCGGCGCCGCGATCGCGACCTCGCCGGACGGCATCACTTGGTCGCGTCGTTCCGCCGGTATAAAGGGCGCGCTAACTTCCGTAACCTGGACCGGATCCCAACTCGTGGCGGTGGGAAGGGAAGGAGACAGCGTAGGTATTCTTACCTCACCCGACGGAATCGCCTGGACGCCCCGCTCCTCGGGGATTAAAGGCGGGGCTATCTCCGTAACCTGGACTGGAAGCCTACTAGTGCTGGTAGCTAAGGATGAGGCGATTTCCCCGAGCGCGATCTGGACCTCGCCCGACGGCATCATATGGACTTATCGGCCCGTAGACGGCCTTCGCGAGCTGAACGCGATGATATGGACCGGGAGCCAGCTCGTTGCCGTAGGCGCCGGTACGTATTCCATGGCGCACATTCCGGAAATACGAACCTCACCGGATGGCATCGCTTGGACCGCTCGTGATGCCGGCATTTCCGGGGATCTTTTTTCGGTAACCTGGACCGGCAGCCGCTTGGTGGCCGTGGGAGCCGGATATGGCACGGCCGCCTCCTTGATACTATCGTCACCTGACGGTATCAATTGGACTCTTATCTCTTCCAACATCCACGGCGAGCTTTCCTCTGTGACCTGGACCGGAGATTGGCTCGTAGCGGCCGGAAGGCATGGCAACGGGAACGCCCAGTCCCTGACCTCTATCGATGGCAATGACTGGATATCCGCGAACGATGATTGCCAATGCGAACTATCCTCGGTTACCTGGACGGGCAAACTCTTCGTGGCGGTCGGAAAGGATTATGAAAGAGTAACGATCATGACTTCGGTTGACGGGACATCCTGGATCACCCGCTCTCCCGGGATCGCTGGAAGGCTTTCCTCCGTAATCTGGGCCAACGGCCTATTGCTGGCTGTCGGATGGGATAGCAATGCCCCCTTTATCCTGACTTCGCTAAACGGGATCGATTGGATCCCCCAGTACCCCGGACTCGCAAATGGCACTCTTCGCGCGGCGACATGGACCGGCAAGCAATTCGTAGCCGTCGGAGGGGATACCAACAAGACGGCGACGATCACTACCTCTCCCGATGGCATCAACTGGTGGCCCCGTCCCTCCGGGACCAGCGGCGAATTTTATTCGATAACCTGGACCGGCGGCGAATTGGTTGCCGTGGGATTGGATCCACGGGACGGCGGCATCAGCGCGACTTCGCCCGACGGCATCACCTGGACGGCCGGGGAGCCCGTTACCCGAAGCGGGCTTTCCTCGGTTACCTGGACCGGCAATCAGCTCGTGGCCTTGGGAGCGGATAGTAGCGGGGCCCTGATCCGAACCTCACCGGATGGCAGCGCTTGGACTGATTATTCTTCGGGAATCCCTTATGGGCTTCGCTCACTAGCCTGGACCGGAAAACAACTCGTAGGCCTAGGTCCCGGATTCCTGCTTACTTCCCCCGACGCAATCTCTTGGTCCCCTCACGCAACCGGAATCGTCGAGGGCGGGCTCTTATCCCTGACCAGCGATGGGAAGCAACTCGTGGCGGTCGGAAGCAATGGCGTCATCTTGACCTCGCCATAGCCAACTGGATTCGGCGGCCTTCCGGCTCAGAACGCCTGCGCCAAATCCAACCAAAAATAGTGGCTTCCCGATCCCTTCAGCACGAAATCCATGCGCAGGTTGAAGATGCCCAGCAGGGGGTAGCGGACGCCCAGGCCCGAAGCGTAGCCTTCCCCGGAAGGCGGCTTACTCCCTTTCCAGGTGAAATGGGTCGCATGGCGGACGTCCCAGACCTTTCCGAAATCGAGGAAGGGGACGATTTGCAGAGGCGAAAGGGAATGCCAGTGGCCGCGCGGATTTAAGAACCAGAAAGGTTCGACGCGCAATTCGGCGCCGGTCTGGACATAGGCGAGGATCGAATCCTGGGCCACGCACACCTTTTCGTCGGGGCCCATGGGGCATAGGTTCTGGAAACCATAGCTGCGCACGCTACGGGATCCTCCCAGGAAGAAACGGTCGGAGTTGGGGCCGCCTTGGCCGAAAAAGCGGCCCGCGTCGAGGCGCGTCGCGGGCTTGAGCATGCGCAGGCCGGGCAAGGGATAGTAGTGCGAGGTCTTGGCCTCGATCCAATTATGCCGGTACTGCGCGAAGCGGAAGACGTCGTTCCTCTGGAGGGCGCCGCCATTGCCCCAGGTGAAGGCGAGGCGCACGCCGCGGGTCGGGTCCATGGGCTGATCGACGAAGGTGGCGAAAGCGGTCTGGATGAAATTGAGGCTCAGGTCCCGCTCGCGACCCACGGTGATCATCCGGCTCTTGGCCTCCAACTCCGCATCGGTTACCAGGCGCAGCCAATAGGAATAGGGCCAGGTGAGCCGCGAGGAATTGGTCCAGTCGAAATCGCCTCCGAAGGGCCCTTGGTTGACATGTACCGAGTCTTGACCCTGGTACCAATTCAGATCCACGTCCTCGTCGAAGCGGACCAGGGTCCCCATGATCAACGGGGCGCCGAAGCCGGCATAGAGGGTCTGGCGCTCGTAGGCGAAGGATAACCCGGAACGCAATTCGTTCAAGGTGCCGGCGATGTTGCTATGGCGCCCGTCCACGGAGAATCCGGGCCCGTACTGGGTCTCGTAGAACACCGATGAACGCAGGCTGCCCGGTACGTGCTCTTCGGCGTAGAGGTACATGGTGCTGCGGCCCTCGGCCCCGGACCGGAGGGAATCCTTGACGCGCACGAAATTGAAGCCCCCCGTGTATTGCAGCTTCTCGACCAGCTTATCGTTGCTGGACATGCGCATGGTATCGCCCCGGGCATACGGCACCAGGCCGCGGATCAGCGCCTCCCGCGTCAAGCCCTGTAAGGTGTCCTGGGGCGGCGCCCGCATATCCCGTATCTCCAGGGTATCGAAGATGACGGGCTCGCCGGGATCGATCAGGTAGTCCACCTTCACGCTCTTCGTGGCCTTGCGGATATCGATGCGATCGTCCGCTTCGACGCGCACGAAGCCCGCGTCGCCGTAGCGTCGCAGCAGATAGCGGCGATCGGTCAAGAGGGCGTCCTGCCGGAAAGGCTTGCCGGGGCGGGCTTCCAGTTGCGAGGTATCGATGGCGGGGCCGATAAGCGGAACGGTCCCGGTATCCGGCGTCGGCGGGCGGGGATTGAGCGGTACGGGCGCAGGACCGGAATCGGTCGCGGATCGGGTCAACGTCGCCGTGGGCCCGGCTGCGGAGTCCCGTGTCGAAGGGAGGCGCGGCTCCCCGCTCTGGCGCAGGCGCGCGCCCAGGACGGACACCGTATCGTAAACGTAGCGCGGCCCTTCCTGGATGGCGAATACGGCGTCCCAATCCTTGGGATCCTTGCCCCGGGGCGACAGATCGGTCCGCACCGCGGCATCGAAGTAGCCGTAGGATCGGTACAAGTCGAGCAGATAGAATTCGGCGTCCTCGCGCCACGACTGCAAGCCCTCTTTGTCGTATTCCGCGGGTTCGGGATTGATCACCTCCGTCAGCTTGCGCTTGCCTAGGCCCGAGTTCCCCTGGAAGCTGATCTTGACGTCCGCGTGGACGGCGGCGGCCCCTAATGCCAGGGCTATCGAAAAGGCGAAGGCTTTCATCGGGCGGCGTCCGGAACGGCGGAAGCCTTGCGCGCAGCGGAGGTATCGGAGGCGGGGCGCGGCGCGGGGCCCGCATCGGAAGGTTTGGCGACGATGGGAGGGCGGCGCTTGGCCCACCAAAAGCCCCACCAATTGTAATCGTAGTTGAGGCCCAGCCGCTGGCGCAGGTTATCTTGATTGTCCGCCTGTACGCTGTGGGAGGGATCAGTGAAGACCGAGGCGTCCACGGTAATGTGGTTCTTGAGGCGCGCGCGCCAGACGGGATCCTGCACCAGGCGGAAGGCGGGCGCGCGCCATTCCACGCCCACGCGGTAGCTCCAGGGATTGAATTGATCGGCGTTTTGCAGGTTATAGGCCGACTTGGCGCGAAAGCGCAAGCGCCAGAATTCCTTGCTCAGGAGCTCGACGCCCAAATTCGCGCTGGAGGTGTCGGTAGGCGTGCTGCTGCGGGAATGCGCCAGCGAGGCCATGCCGGAAACCTGCGCGCTTTGGATCCAATTCCCCGATAGCCAGCCTAAGCCTTCGGACAACTTACCGCTCGAGTAAATATCCAGCAATCCCAAGGCTTGTTCCTGGTAGGTGAGGCCGCCCGCGCTGGTCGACGCGGAGGGCGAATAGCACCCGCGCTGGATCGAGAAGAGCATGGCCCCTACGTCCGCGCCGCCGCTCCCGAAGCCTCCGCGGCAATCGCTATCATAGGCGAATTTGATCTCGGAAAGCGGCCCGGTGAGGTTTAAGCGGATGGCGCAGGAATCGGTTGTGACGGTGTCGCAAACGCGGGCCAGGCGCTTCTCGGCATTCAGGTTCAGCTCGCCTTCCTCCAGGGGGGCGTTGAGCCATTTGATCTCCATGTTCTTGATGTCGTAGGCCTGGCTCTTGGTGCCGATGCCGCCCGATATCGAAGTCACCCGGCCGCGCATGAGAGCGTATGGATAAGTGCCGACCATGCTGAGGTTCCCCACATAGGAAACCCGCAGTACATCGGTCACGATGGTATTGCCGCGCCCCGAGGTTTCCACGTTGATATCCACCTGCATCGGCTTGGCCCGCCGCGCCACCGTCCGGCGCTGCCCCTGCTTGCGGAAGATGTTCAGCAGCCCTTCCATGGTGGTGTGGATGCGATACCGCACGTCGGATGAATCCAGCGTGGCCGATAAGCGCAGGAGCGGGATGGCCCCGCCGGTCTGTTTGGCCTTGGATCCCAGCGGGGCGCGGTAATAGGCGGTGAGGCGGGAAACGTCGCCGGCGGCGCGCAGGGCCGACTTCGCGTGCTCGAAGGATCCCGACCCGACCGCGATCTGCGCGATCATCTGGGTGGAGTCCATTTGCAAGTGGGCGGCCAGCTCCCGAAGTTGCACCTTGTCGCCGCCGAATTGCGCCGAGAGCCGGCTGCCGGACAGGTCCGCGCCGAGGCGGCGGCCGTTGGGATCGAATTCCAATCCGCCCTGCAATTGCGCCCCGTCGCGTCCGGTAAGGGTGAGATGCGGAACATCCACCTTGCCGGCGCGCATGCGCACGGAAGCCGAAATGACCTGGGTATCCAAACCCGGCACCGCGTAGGTGGCGAGCAAGGTGTCGGCGGTGAGTTGCAGGCCCTTGAGGCCGTCCTTCAAGGGCAAGATGACGTCCGCTTGCAAACGCACGTTGCTCAAGTTCCCGGAACCGCCGGGCAGGGTCGCGCCGCCCCGCAGGGACAGGCGGCCCTTGAGATCGCGGAAGTCGGTGAGCCCGCCATCGAAAGCGAGGGTGATGTCCTGTCCGGCCCGGTCCCGCACCCTGATCGATTGCTCCTTTCCCAGCACGCCCGACAAGGCCACGGCCAGCGAGTCCCGGAACAAAGGTTCCGCATCCGAAACGGAAACGCCGCGGATGATCAGGGTATCCCCGCGTCCCGTCACGGACGCTTCCTTGATGGCGAAGGATCGTTCCTCGCCTGCCAAAGCCAGGCCCGTCGCCCGCCAGGTCCCGTGGAAGCCTTTTCCCGAGGCGAAGCCGAGAGCGCCGTCCAATTGCCCCGAGCGTAAAGGCGGCGTAGGCAGGAAGGCGGCCAGGGCCTTGGCCAGATCGAAGCGCTCGGCCCTCAGGGAAGCCTCCTCCACGTCGGCCGGGCCCACGCCTTTCAGCTCGTAGAATTGCCGCCCATGCAGGCGCACGCGGCCCGAAGCGGAAAGGGCATTGCCCCCCAAGGATGCGTTCGCCTCCCGCAAGTCCATCCGCTCCGCGTCCCAGGCCGCGCGCAAGGATGCGGCCACCGCGTCCTTGCGGTAACGCCCCTCCGCGGCCAAGGCGAGGGAACCCGCGCGCGCTTTCCGATCCCAAACGAAATCGGTCGTGAGGCGCGGGCCGTAGGCGGCCAGGGAATCCAGTCCGCGATAAGGCAAGTGATCCGGAGCCAAGTTACGCGCATGGACCTCCACCTTCCCCGGTCCCGGCTGTGACGCTTGCAACGATCCGAATTCCGGATTCGCGAGGCGGACCGTGGCCGGGGGCCCCGCCTTACCCGTCTCCGCCCGTCCCGACAGATCCCACGCCGCGCCTCTCCGCCATAAACGAGCGGGCCCGAGCACGATATCGTTCCGGGCGTAGCGGAAAACCGCCCGCAGGGAATCGGCCAGCACCCCGTAGGCCCTTACGCCGCGCGCCTCCAGGGTCGCGTCGACCGCGCCCTGGCGGACATCGCCGGCGATGCGCGCTTGAGCGAAAACCACGTTGGTATCCGTGAAAGCCAGCATCCAGGCTTCGTGCGGGGCCGCGTCCAGCGAGAAGGCGCCTTCCCAGGGCGGCAAGGGGGATACCGTAACGCGTGTACGCCGCAAATCGACCTCCACGCGGGAACCGTCCCCGGTCACCAGCGACGCCTTGACGGCCTCCGGCGAGACATGCGCATCTTCCACGTCCAGATCGGCCGGCAGGGTCTTCCCGCCCACCGCGGCCCGGAAGCCGCGCAGGCGGCCGCGAAGGGTAACCTGGGCGTGACGGGCCAGGAAGGCGGGAAAGGCGAGGGAATCGGTTGGATGGCCCGCCTTGGCCCCGGCCGCGACCGCCAGGCCGCCTTGCAATTCCGTTTGGGTCCCGCCCCCGCTGGCGCGCAGGGACCATTGGCCGGCGCGCCCGCCGAAATCGAAACGCAGGGACACCGCCTGGTCCGGAAGGCTTAAAGGGAGTGTCCGCGGTAGACCGGCGACGCGCAGCCCCAACTTCACCCGGGCCGTCAGCTCCCGGGAGCGGCCCAACTCCGCGTCGAGGGCGATAGCTTCCCCTCGCGGCAGGGTCGCGGGAAGCCCCAAGGCTTGCGCGTAGGGACGCGTGGAAGCGACGCGCGCGCGCAGCGTTCCGTTAAGACGCAACAGATCGGCTTTGGACAGGCGGGCTTCGAGGGAAGCGCTGTCCTGGCCGCGTCCCCAAGCGATGGAAGCGGCCAGGCTATCCCGGCCGGCCCAATCGGCCGACGCCCGCAAGCGATGGACCAGGCCTCCCGTGGCCCGGGCCTTGATCGACGCTATCTGCAGAGAGACGTAATACCCTCCGCGGGTCCGCGCCTTGAGCCCTTCCACATCCGCCAGCGGGGCCAGGGAATCGGAGGCGGTATCGCGCACCACCAGGCGCTTGATGCGAAAGTATGCGTTACCGGGAATCTTAAATACGGGAAAAGGGATGGAGTCGCGATGCGCCTTGGCCGTATCCGATTTCGATCGCGCGATCGTATCCGGGCCCGGCCGCACGCGGATGAAAACGCTGTCCAACCGCACGCGGGCCCATGGCTGGAAATGGAAAAGGCTGCCGAACAGATCCGCGGAGAGCCGAATCCCCTTCGCCCTCACGTCCACGGTAGGGCTCTCGTACACGGCCGAATCCGCATCCAGATCGAGGCTCCAGCGGAAGCGAGGGGAATAAAACCGGAAGGCGCCCGGCCCCGCTTTCGATTCCTTCGCCAAGTAGTGTTGAACCGACCAACGTCCGCCGAACCATACCGCAAGGAACAGGCAAAGCCCGAAGGCGGCCACTCCTATCGCGATCCGTTTCAACCATCTGCCCATGAATTGCCCGCTAGAAGATAAATGGCGAATCGGATCGGCCATCCGAAATCGGGGCCTTTGCGCCCTTTCCGTGTCGAATATATTTACAACCGGATCCCCTCGTCCTCCCCGAACCTCAGATTTAGCAAGGAGTTATGACCTTTCCCCTAACGCGAAACTGTCGGCTGTTATTACCTTTTTTTGGGTCGGTCTGCTTTTCGGACGTCACCCTTCGCGATCGCGAAGGCTCTAATCAGAGAACCAAGGAACCATGCCCATCAATACGCGTTCACGCAATCGGGCCGTCATGCTGGCCGCCGCCGGACTGGGTTGGATCCTTTTCTCCTGCAACCAGGCGGACAAGGATTTGGGGGAAGGCCCCATCGGCCCCGGCTCCGGATCCGGATTGGACACCAGCACTTGGGTCAGGGATTCCGTTTCCGGGAACATGCGCATTTTCGCCACGCCGCAAACCTTGAAAGCCGGCAATAAGGCGCGCGCCACCATTAATGTCCAGGTCTTCGACGCCAGCCACAATCCCCTTCGCAACCGCCTGGTCAAGTTCGCCGCTTCCATCGGCACCATTTCCGCCAGCGACACCACCGATGCGGACGGCATGGCCACCGCCACCTATGCGGGCATCCCGCGCAATGCGGAAGCGCATATCCTCGCCTCCGCCGACGTGGGCGATTCCGTGGCCACGGTTGGCACCTCGGTGCAATTGCAAGGCCTTACCATCACGGTAACCCCCCGTTCGCTGGATACCCTCATCGGGGAAGCCGTGCCGGTGACCGTTACCGTTCGGGATGGCGAGGGCGAAGCGGTGGCGGCGGCGGCGGTCAAGCTCCAAGGGGCCTCGGACAATAGCGGAGTCACCGACGGCGCGGGCCAAATCGGAACCACCGTGAACAGCGCGGATGAAAAGCAAGCCAAGGTGACCGCCCAAGCCTTGGGCGCCGAAGGCTCGGCCACCGTCGGCTTCTGGAAATCCCCCTTCTTCGCCCGCTCCCGCACCTTGCTCCTCTTCGCCGATCCGCCCCGCATCCCTGCTACCGATGGCCAGACCTCCAGCATCAAGGCCGTCCTCTACGACGAGAACCACAATCCGGTGGCCGGCAAGCGGGTCACCTTCGCCGCCAGCCAGGGCCTCATCACCCCCTCGGCGACCACCGATTCCTCCGGGGCCGCCCGCGCCACTTTCCAGGGCTTCGCCCAGAATGCCGACGCCGTCATCACCGCGAGCTACACCCAAGGCGATTCGGTCCGCACCGCGACCACCACGGTCACCCTGGCCGGCCTGCAAATCGAGGTGAAGCCGAGCGTGGAGGAGGCCGTGATCGGCGATACCGTGCCCGTCTCCATCCACATGCGCGACGCCGCGGGCCAGGCCCTTCCCAACGTGCAAATCACCCTGAAGGGCGCCCTGCAATCGTCCCTGCGCACCAACCCTTCCGGCACCGCCACCGCGACCGTAACCAGCGCCTCCCTCGCGACCCAGGCGGTATCGGCCACGGCCCTGGGCGCCTCCGACAGCGCCAAGATCACCTTCTTGAGCGAGCTTCCCACCGGCAACGTGGTTTCCAAACCCGCCGTCGGCAACCTGCGCATCTTCGTGGATCGCTCCAAGCTCAAGGCCAGCAACACCGACGAGACCCCGGTGCGCGTCATCGCCTTCGACAAGTTCAACAACCCGCTGGCGGGCCGGCTGGTGCGCTTCACGGCCAATTTCGGCATCATCAGCGCCAGCGACTCCACCAACGACCGCGGCGAGGCGACGGCCACCTATCGCGCCGTACCCTACAACACCGACGTACGCATCACCGCCTCGGTGACGGTGGACGATTCCACCCTGTCGGTGGCGACCACGGTGACCTTGACGGGCCTGGAAGTGGAAGTGCGGCCGCAGGTGAGTGACGCCCTGCTCAACGCCACCGTGCCCGTGACCATCCGCGTCCTGGACGGTTCCGGCAATCCGGTTCCGGACGTGACCGTGAAGTTCAAAGGCAACCCCGGCATCGGCACCACCGACGGCGACGGCGTCTTCGTCACGGCCGTAACCAGCGGAACGCAGAATCGCGTTCTCATCGACGCCGAGGCGCTGGGCGCCCAGGATACCGGCTTCGTGGATTTCTGGGCCAAGCTCCCGGGCAACACCACCACCGGCACGCAGGAAATCCGCAAGCTGCGCATCTTCTCATCGCGCTCGCAATTGCGCGCGGACAATTCCGATTTCGCGGTGATCTCCGTCATCCTCACCAACGAAAACAACAACCCCGCCCAAGGGGAGACGGTGAAATTCACCAGCGACCTGGGCATCATCACGCAAACGGCGACGGTGGACAGCACGGGCCGCGCCACCGCCATCTTGCATAGCGCGCCGGTGAACGGCACCTGCAACGTGGAAGCGACGGCGGTGGGCCGGAACCTTTCCGCGAGCACCCAGGTGGTCTTCAGCGGGGTCACCTTGCAATTGGCCGCCAACCAGACCGATTTGAAGGTGGGCGAATTGGCGAGCCTGACGGCGACCCTGCGGGATGCCTCGGGCAATGCCATCGGCGGGGACGCGGTCGCCTTCACCCTTTCGGGCTCGGGGACCTTCGACAACGGCGGCGCGGCCTATAATACCGTACTCCGTCCCGACGGGACGGCCCTGGTTCGCGTGAGCGGCAGCCAGTCGGGGACCATAGTGGCGAAGGCCTCCGCGTTGAACACGGTGGACTCCCTCACCTTGAGGTTCTCGAACAACACCCTGAGCCTCAACGCCTCCAAAGCCACGCTGTCCGTAGGCGGGAACGATTCGACCTTCATCACCGCCACCTACGTGAACGGCTCCAACACGCCCGTCAGCGGCGTCACCATCGCCTTCGCGGCCAATGCCGGCACCATCGTCACCGCTTCCGCCACCACCGACGGAAACGGCAGGGCTTCGACCTGGTTCAGGAGCGCCACCTTCGCGGGCACCGCCACCGTACAGGCCACCGGGCCGGCGGGTTCGGCGCAAATTCCCATTGCCTTCCAAGCGGGGGCCGTGAAGGCCATCAAGCTTTCGGTCACCGCGGACAACATCGCCGTGAACGGCGGGATCGCGAACCTGACGGCCAAGGTCTCGGACGCGCAAGGCAACCTGGTCTCGGGCCAAGCGGTGAATTTCCGGATCATCCAGGGACCGGGCGGCGGGGAAGCCATCCTGAAGCCGGTGGCGACCAGCCAGGCCGGCATCGCCCAAAGCCAATTGGCGGCGGGAAGCGTTCCCAGCGGGTACCGTGGCGTTTTGGTGGTCGCCTCGGCGGGGGGCTTCTCGGATACGTCTAAGCTGACCATCTCCGGGCCGGCCAGCATCGTAACGGTGTCCCGGCCGCAGGACGATACGGTTCCGGTGCCGAATGGCGGCATTCTGGACGAGACTACCTTCGAATTCTTCGTGGGCGCGGTCGTGCAGGACGTGAACGGCAATATGGTCGCCGATGGCACCGAGGTCCATTTCAGCGCCACCGTGAGCGGGGCGATCTACGCCACGCGCATCCTCGACCATTGGGCCGGATTGGGCGGCTCGGTCGATGACGTCAAGCCCGTATACAAGACCATCTACCATGACGTGCCGTTCGAAGACATCAACAACAACTTCAAGTTCGACGCCGGCATCGATCTGGACTTGGACAACGACCCGGCCACCCTGCGGCGCGGTGAGGACGTGAACGGGGACGGAAGCTTCGACTGGAAAGCAAGCACGCACGATTTCTGGTTCGACTTCAACGGGGACGGCGTTTGCGAACCCAACGTGGGCGAGGACGACACCGTGGTGGTGGGCGGCAAAACGCTCTACGCGGATCTGAACGGCAACGGCTTCCGGGATCGCAGCGAGATCGTGGGGAGCGCGCCCCGCGCCGGCATATGCAATGAGCCCGCCAGCGGCGATTTCCCCTACCTGCTGCGGGACATCCGCGATTTCCTGCCCGACCTGCCTTTCACGACCAACGACTTCGCGGTGGCCATCGAGGTTTCCGCCGTCACCAAGGACGGCGTGGCCCACGCCCGCCTGCGCTACCCAAGGCAATTCGCCCGCAGGCTGGTCGTAAGCGTAAATGCGGAAGCCAACGGCGTACGGGATCGGGACGGGGAGCGATTCACCCTTCCCGTGGTGGGGAAATAAGCCATGAAACGTACCGTAACCCGTTCGTTACCCATCCTCCTCGGGCTGCTCGCGGCGGCGCGCGCCGAATTCCCCCTGGAGTCCATGGGGCCCAATCGCCTCGGCCTCCAATATGGCTTCGCCCTCCGGGGCCAGGATATAACCAGCCAGGACGTGCCTTCCCACGAAACCCTCCATACCCTGAACCTGGGGTATTCGCCGCTCCCCTATCTCGGGCTCGAGGCCGGCATCGGCGCGGACGAATTTTCCGTGGATCGCCATAACGGCGCCCGCTTCAGCGGAGGGTACGGACTCACGCCCGTGTTCGGCGCCACGCTGGCGACCCCCTCCCTCCTCGACCTGCTCCGCGTCGCCGGAGGCGCGCGCTTCCTGTACCTCGACAGCGAGGACAATCGCGGCTATGCCTATTCCGGCTGGGTGTCATCCCCCTTCCTGTCCGTCATCCTTTCCCCGTCGGCCTACTTCGACTTGGAAGCGGGCGCCCGCGGGCATCTGATTAGTGGCGATATGCAGGGTCCGAACGGGGTTACGCAAACCTTTTCGAACCGGGAGACCGTGCGCGGATTCGTTTCCTTCACCCTCAAGTCGCCCTCCGACTTCGCATTCCTCACCTTCGACGCCGATTTCTCCACGGCGGCCGATCCGGATTGGTCCAACGGGCCGCGGGAAGCCTCCATCGGGATCTCGTTCGGCACCCTGCTCGGTTGGAAAGCGAAATCGCAAGAGCCCAAGACCGCGCCCACCTACTTCCCCGCCTATCCGGAAATGAAGGAAAAGCAAAAGAAGATGGAAGAGGAGCTGGAGTAGCCTATGGGCAAATTCAGCTATAAGGTGCGGGACCGGGAGGACCGGGTGCTGTTGGGCACCATGGAAGCGGTCACGGCCGATGAAGTTCTGGAGAAGCTGAACCAGAAGTCTCTGCTGCCGATCGTGGTGAAGGAGCTGACGGAAGGAGAGGCCCGGCCCGGCAAATCCTTCGGCGATACGGTGCGCGAAAGCTTCCGCAATAGCCGGAACCGCGTGCCTTATAAGGATGTCGTGTTCTTCACGCGCCAATTGGCGACCATGGTCGGCCAAGGAGTGCCGCTTTCCCGGGCGCTTGATCAACTCACCAAGGGCGAAAGGCCGGTATTCCAGAAGATCATCCAACAGGTAGCGGACGACATTTCCACCGGCCTCACCCTTTCGGACGCTGTGGCCCGCCATCCGGGCGCGTTCAACACGATGTACGTGGCCATATGCCACTCCGGCGAAGTAGCCGGGGCGCTGGACAAGGTCCTGGACGGCATGGCGACCTATATGGAGAGCGTGGAGATCATGCGCGGCAAGGTGAAGACCGCCATGCGCTATCCCATCTTCATCGCCGGCTTCGTATCCCTGATGTTGTTCGGCATCATGTGGAAGCTGGTCCCCACTTTCGAGAATATCTACTCCAGCATGGGCGCGGTACTGCCTGTACCTACCCAGATCCTCATTGCCGTTTCCCATGTGGTGCGGCATAATTCCGTTCTCGTCTTCGCAGCCGTCATCTCCATCATCGTCCTATACAAATTCCTCATGACAAAGGACGATTTCCGCGTACGGTTCCAGAAATCCACCCTCAAGGTCCCCGTCTTCGGGGGCATCCTTCAGAAAAACATCTGGGCCACCTATTGCCGGACCATGGCGCTGCTGATGGAAGCCGGAACGCCCATCCTAAAGGCCACGGAAATCGCCGGGGCCACGGTCAGCAATAGCTATTTCACCCGCAAGCTCGATGGCATCTACGGAAGCTTGCGCAAGGGTGAGCTGCTCAGCGAAGCTTTGTCTGCCAGCGGCGTTTTCCCGGTGCTGGTGATCCAATTGGTGTCCACCGGGGAAACCAGCGGCCGCGTGGACGAGCTACTCCGCAAGGCGGCCGAGTTCTACGAACGGGAGACGCGGAACGTGGTCGATTCCCTTTCCCAAATCATCGAGCCCTTCCTCATCGTCGTGTTGGGCGGGGTGGTGGGCTCGGTACTGCTCGCCCTGTACATGCCGATTTTCAGCGTGGGCAAATACATCCATTGAGGAACAATGCGAAATCTACGCTTAGAAACACCACGAATTATTCCCGGTCGCGGAATATGTTCCCGCCGGGATCCGGATCCTTCGAGTGCCAACCCTAATTGGAATCCTTCATCATCAGGAGATTGTGATATGATTAACGGTTTTAACTTTCGCAACCGCGTCCAAGGCCAGAAGGGGTTCACCCTGGTGGAAGTGATCGTGGTAGCGATCATCGTAGCGGCATTGGCAGCCGTGGCCATTCCTCTTTATACCAGTTATGTGTCCAGCTCCAGGAAAAATGCCGCCGCCAATAGCGCGGGTTCGATCGCTTCCTTCTGCGGCGCCTGCCGGAATACTGGTGGAGCTGGCGCGATTATAGATTCCAGCCTGACCACCGGAGGGGGTGCCATTATCTGCAATGCGAAAAGCGATACTACGCGGATCCAAATCCCGACGGACATCAAGATCGGTTATACCGCGCCCACTGCAACCAGGCCCGGCAACATTCGCGCCGAACATACCGCCGATCAGGCAGATACAGCCAACTTTAATTTCTGAGGAATTGGGCGGATGATTTCCGATTCGCCATTGACTCGCGTTGCTGCTTCAGGTGGCAGCACGTCTCGAACCTACAACTCGTGAGTTGGAATCCTTGCCATCAAACATCCAGCATCCGGCGGAGGGCGGGAGGATTTTAAGGGTGCCCTTGCGTATTCTCCGATCCAACCGATCCCGCGCGGCCGGCTTCACCTTCATAGAAGCGATTGTGACAGCCGTGATCATGGGCATCCTGGCCGCAACCACGATTCCCATCTATACGGGATACGTCAACTCGCAACGCATAGATACGCTCAAGAGCATCGCGCAAATGACCGCCGCTTCGGCGAATATCTATTCGCGTCGCACCAATACCACGCCGACTTGCGCGTCTACCTCGGCCTGCGTTACCGCGCTCGGGATTTTCGTGTCCGATCCGGCGCAGTTCGATATCCAAATATCCGGTAGAACGGTTATCGTCAAAGATCTCTACCACACCGATGTCGCGCAGCAAACAGCGAGCTTCTGAGCATTCCCGATTATGCCTCAATTTATCCGTTCAAAATCATTCCGGGGATGCGGCGGCTTTACCCTAATCGAAGTCATGGTGGCGGCGCTTTTGCTGGGTCTCGTCATTACGGGAGCGACTTCGATGATAGGCACCGGGCGCACCCTCGAGGGAGCCGGCGATTTGCGTTCCCAAGCCCTGCGATTGGCGGCGAACTCCATGGAACGGACCACGCATCACTACTCCGCCTATCGAATCGCGCCAGGAGAGTTTACTTCGAAGCCCAAGCTGAATACCCCATCGGGAGCGACCTGTACCGCCGACCAAACCGACTCGATTTACGACACGACATCGATAGGCGCCCACTGGACCGACGCGGATGGCGGCGTCGCAGTGAACGTACCGTACCAAGCGATTTGCGTCAGACTCACCTGGTCGTGCGGAGGCCTGGCCGACAGCGTCGTGCTCAGGAAAAGGATCGCGAACATCCAATGAGGACGGAAGCGGGATTCACCCTGATCGAAGCCCTGGCGGGAGGAATTATCTCAACCGTACTGGCTGGCGCCATGCTCTCCCTTTTTTACCTGGTTACAGGCAATATCAAGGATAGCGCGGCTAACACCCGGCTACTACGTATCCAGACCGTGGCGGGAGACCAGATCCGACGGATCGTGCGGCGAGCGTATGGGCCCATGCTCACGACTGATGCCGGGAGCATTTCCACCATTGTCGATCCGAACCCGCATCCCGGCCTTCAGGAAGTTTGGCTCTATGAAGATCCGGATGCCGAAATCGGCGCGTACAAGATTTCCGGGGACAATTTGCTGGAGCGGGTGAATGGGGTTTACACCCCGATGCGGATAGGCTCCGATACGGTGTGGCTGGACGGGCCCAACAGTTCCTTCACCGTACTCCCCAATCGGTTGGGCGTCGCTTTTGATCTGCGGTACCGGATCCAAAAGAACGGGGAGACTGCCCCGATATTCATCGATACGGTCCTGTGCCGGGGAAAAATATGAAAGGGCAGCGAGGCTCCATTCTGGCCGGGGTCGTGGGCCTTACCGTCGGCATTACGGCCGCCATCGCCGGCTTTCTGGTTGTAGCAGGCAACACCACCCGGCTCGAAGCCGATTCCGAATCGGATATACAACTCCACTACGCCGCGCAGTCGGCGATGGTCATGGGGCTTCGTTGGCTGCGAAGCTACCCGGATCCGTCTATTCCTCCGAATGGCCATTTGGGGGATGATAACTGGCCCGCGCAGCCAATCGTCCTTAATTCGCCGGGAAACAATGACACCGCGATTACGGCCAACAATTACAGCGCAATGGACGGGGCCCAGGTGAAAGTCGTATTTTCCGCCACCCCCACCGAATTCGAACATCACAAACTCCGTTGCCTTGCGACGATGGGCAGCGGTAAGGACACTCTCGAAATCAATTACTATGTGAAATCGGCGGGTGCGACTACGGAAAACGAAAACGGCGCTACGCTCTATTCTCTGGCCACGGCCCAGTGGCGGGAAACCATCCACCCGGGACATTGAAGGAACCATGACGAAAAGGACCATACAGGCCGCCAAGCCGGGCAAGATCCTGGGCATCGAGCATGACCACCTGGGCATCCGGTGCGCGCGGCTCTCCAGCGACGGCCGGGGCAGCTTCACGGTCGACAGGCTGGAGGAAATCAAGGGCGACTTCGCCGAGGATGCCGCCTTGCTGGAAGGTCTGCGCCAAGTCCGATCGATTTTCGGCGTCTCCTCCCGGGATGCGGTGGTGACCTGCCTGGCGGGCAAGCAGATATTCGCATCCCAAATCGAATTCCGCCGCCTGAGCCCGGAGGAAATGGATCAGGCCTTGAGGTTGGAACTGCGCAAGACCGTGCACTTCGAAGTGGCCACATCCACGCTCGATTACCAAATCCTGCCGGGCGAGGATGAATCCAGCGGCGGTCCGGTCCAGGTGATGGTGGCCCTGGCCGCCAATACCCTGCTCAATCGAAGCCTGCAATTGCTGGAGAGAGCCGGCTTGCAACCTTCGGCGGTGGACGTGCTGCCGGTGGCAATCGCCAACGCCTTGTGGTCCTTAGCCGATGGCACGGCCGATCACCCCCTGATCGGGCTGCACGTAGGCGCGCAGATCTCCACCATCGTCATCGTCAGCGAGCATTCCCCCTTCTTCAACCGGACTATCTACTTCGCCGCCGAAGACATGTTCCGCAAGGAAGCCAATCCCGCCGACCGCGACAAACGCTTGCAATCGCTGTCCGACGAGGTTTCCCGATCCCTCCTGTTTTATGAGAAGAACTACGGGCTTTCCGGATACCAGGGCATCTTCTTGTTGGGGGATTACCTCGACGGGAATGGACTCATCGCCTCCCTGAACCGACAGACTTCCCTGCCTATCCACAAAATGGATCTGCCGGCCAAGCTGGGCTATCAGAAGGGGCAGAACCCGGGCCATTTCGACCTGGCGGTTTCCTTGGCCCTCAGGGGGGACACATGATCGCCATCAAGACGGGCGGTATGTACCGTATCAATCTCATCCGGGATTTGCGCGAAAAGGAATTCCGCCAGGAACGGAAGCGGCGCATGGCCCTGATAGTGGGACTAGGCTGTTTCGGTTTTTTCTTCATCTCCGTCCTCTATTCCGCGCTTACCATCTGGCAGATGGAGGAAGTTCTGAAAAGGGAACGGGTAAAAGTCGATCACCTGAAGCAGGAATACCAGAAATACACGGCCACGCGTTTGATCGTGGACAAAACCGACCTGGAATTGCTCAACAGCCTGCAAGGCAAGGGGGTTTTCTGGACCAAGAAGCTCGCGGCGGTGGCCAAATACCTGCCCGAGAATTATTGGATCACCCAGTTCAGCTTTGGCGCCGAGCACTTCCGGGTTTCAGGATACGGCTTCGTAGGGCCGCAGCAGAACCAGTTGATCGTTTTGAACGCCTATCTCGATAAGCTGCGGGCGGACACCACCTTCACGGATGTTTTCAAGTTTGTCCAATTGGTCTCCGCGGATCGCAGTAACGATGCCGGGCAGGGGCGCTGCGCGTTCGAATTCACGGCCGATACCGATGCCAGGAAGGCGGCCCAATGAAGTCCAGCGAAGGCATGTTGATCGCCATGGCGGTGGCTGGCGTAGCCATGGTCCCGCTAGATATGCTCTACACCTCCCGGTTCGTACCCCGTTTCCAGGAGATCGAAAAGCAAAGGATCATCACCTCCAACCAAATAGCCACCGCCAAGATCGTCTCGGAAAACCTCAACCACGTCCGGGACCTTGTCTTTCGCAACATGTCCTTCGCCGGCCAGAAAGACTCTGTTTCGCACGAGGCCATCCTATTCGAATTCCTGACTACGTGCGTGAACGATCTCAAGATGAAGCTGGTGTCGGTCCGACCCTCCACGCCTTCGGTGCAAGGCAGAGTCAACATTAACGGGTACGATATCGTTATGGAAGGGGATTTCTTCCGCTTCGGGGAGTTCTGCTCCAAGCTGGAAAACAGCCAACGTTTGCTCGCGGTTACCGCATTCGAAGTTTCCCAACACGGCAAAGAGGCGGAGCCATCCGCGCCGGCCAAAGGAGGGAAAACCGCTGCCACGCACGATTCGGCGCCGGAAGTCCGCGGCACCGTCATCAAACTCCATCTTGACACCTTCGTCGTCAGGAAGGGGGGCTGAGGCATGCGCGTTTCCTCCTTTTCCATAGCGGCCGTTCTCGCCATGATCCTGGCCCTGGGGCTGGCCCTGCGCATCTATTCCCAAAGCAACGGCTTCCATGCCATGGTCAATCAATCCTTGGCCACTACCGAAGGCTATGACCAGAAATTCATCCCGGCGCGGTCGCGCCCAGCCGAACCGTCGCCGCCGCCCCGAGGCCCATGCAGGCAGGCAAGACCAAGTCTGCCGGGAAAGCCAAGCCCGATAGTTCCTTCCAGCTTCCCGCCGCCCCGCCGCCGGACAAGGTCAAACTCACCGCCATCATCGCCGACGATTACGGACAACACACCGCCATCGTCATGGACGGGGAGCGCTCCTTGTCCGTAGACGTTGGCGACATGGTCGGGGCCCGTAAGGTCACCAAGGTCACGAGCAAAGACATCACCATGGAAGACGATTCCGCGATCTACGTGTACGATCTCGCCGGCAATCGCAGCTATCAGAAGAAATGAGGCCGTACCGCATGCTGAATAACCCTTTACCGCGTACCGCCTGCATGCCCCTATTGGCCTTGCTGTACGCCCTATCCGCTGCTGCCGCGCCGCTTGGCTCCTCCATTTCTTCGGGACCCGTGGCGCCGGCCGCCGAGGCCAAATCGGAATCCCCCATCATCACCAAGGATCCGAATCCCCAGCTTCGCGTTCCCATTTCCCTCAACGCGCAGGACGCCAACCTTTCGGAGATCCTGAAGGTTCTGGCCGATCGCTCGAGCATGAACTTCGTGGCGGGCGAGGGCGTTCAGAAGGCCAAGATCACCATCATCCTCAACAAGACCCCGGTCGCGGAGGCAATCGATCTCATCGTGCGCGCCGCCGGCCTGTCCTACGAGATCATCGGCAATTCGGTACTCATCGGCGAAGTGGGCAAACTCAAGGACGAGGTGGGCCAGTCCGGTTACGTCATCGCCCTCAACTACGCCGACGCCGAAGAGGTGGCCGGGATGTTGGCCGACTTCTCCAAGAACGTGAAGGTGGACAAGGGCGGCAACCGGCTCATCGCCTACGCCAGCCCGCGCGTCATCAACGAGATCGAGCGCATCGTGAGGTCCATCGATCATCCGCATACCCAGGTGCTGCTGGAGACCCGTCTCATCGAGGTTACCCTGGACAACAACGAGAAGTACGGCATCGACTGGGGCAATCTGTCCCCCATCACCACCGGCCTGTCGTTCCCCCAGGTCAAATCCACGGAGGCTTACCTCCTGAAGAACGGCGTGCGCGGGCCCATCAATTTCAATCTATTGCTGGACATGCTCATCCAGAGCGGGGACGCGCGCGTGCTGATGAACTCCAAGCTGACCACCACCAACAACCGCGAAGCCAGCCTCCTGATAGGGCAGAAGATCCCGTACGTGATCCAATCCTTCAATACCGCCGCCACGGCCAGCACCGGGGCCAACCTCCAGATCGAGAAGGAAGAGGTGGGCGTGAAGATGAAGATGCTGCCGCACGTCAACGAGGATTCGGAGATCACCTTGGTGCTGGAACCCGAAGTCAGCTCCATCACCGGGTTCAAGGGACCAAACCAGGAGTTGCCCCTGGTGAAAGTGCGGACCGCGAAGACGACCGTACGCGTGGCCGATGGGCAAACCGTTTTCCTGGCCGGCCTGCTTTCGGAAGAGGAAACCGAAGAGCTCAGCAAGCTGCCGGTATTGGGGCAGATTCCGTTGATCGGAGCGCTGTTCACCCATCGCCTGAAGGCCAAGACCAAGACCAACCTCATCATCGAGGTGAAGCCGCGTATCATCCGTAAGTCCTCGGACCTGGCCTTCGAGGGCGCGGCGGCCAAGCCGGATTCGGCGGCGGCGAAGTAGCTACAGGGCCGCTACGGGGATCGAAAAAATCTTCGGCCCTAGTGGCATCGCCCGGTCGGCGAGACAGATCAAGCCCCCCGGCCCGATCGGCATCCCTAGCTTTTCCAGAACCTGGAAATGCCTCGTGTCGTCCCTGCGAGGCGAGGCGGTTTTCTTGAACTCCAAGGGATATACGGTGCCATCCTGGATGATAAGCAAGTCGATTTCCTTCTGATCCTTATCGCGATAGAAATAGAAGGGCGCGGATTTACCGGTATGCCAGTATCCCTTCAGGAGTTCGGAGAGGATCCACGTTTCCAAAATGGCTCCCGACATCGCCCCCGATTCCAAAGTGCCCGGATCGGACCATTTGGTGAGATAGGCGCATAAGCCCGTATCCAGGAAATACAGCTTGGGGGTCTTAATCATCCGTTTGGTAACGTTGTTGAACCAGGGCTCAAGCAAGTAGACGATTCCCGATGCCACCAGGATGGAAAGCCAGCTTTTCGCGGAGTGCGGAGTAACTCCCGTATCCTTGGCGAGATCGGAAAGGTTCAATAATTGCCCGGTCCTCGCCGCCGCAGCGCGCATAAATCTCAGGAAGGCGACTTCATCCCCGACACGCGCCAAGTCCCGAACATCGCGTTGTAGATAGGTCTGCACATAAGAGGAATAGAACAGGTTCCAATCGGCGTCAGGATTCACCGCCAGGGTGGGGAAGCTACCGCGCCAGATCTGTTGGAATAACTCCCGCAAAGGCAGGGAGCCGCCAGTGCGTAGACGGGCTGCGATGATATCGGATTCGGGGAGGAAGGGGCGGCTCTCTTCCGGTTGACCTAGAAGCTCCCTGCGCGATAGCCCGAGCAATTGGACGACAGCCACTCGGCCCGCCAAGGACTCTGACACTCCTTTCATAAGGTGGAATTGTTGGGGCCCCGTAAGCCAAAACGCTCCCTCTTCATGACGTTCGTCCACCGCCATCTTGATATAAGGAAGCAAGCCGGGCGCGTATTGGATTTCATCGATGAGTATTGGTGGGCGATATGTTTGGAAAAAGAGGGCGGGATCCTCATTGGCCAAGCTGAGGGAAGCCGGATCGTCCAGGGTCACGTAGGTCCGGCCGGCTTTACTTTGGTGCCGGAGAAAGGTCGTCTTTCCGACCTGTCGTGGCCCCGTAATCATAAGGGCAGGGAAGTGCCTTCCGATTTTTTCGAGGGAGACTTCCAAGGTTCTGGCGAAATACTTGGCTTTAAGCATCGTCTATAATGTACTCCAACTACATAATAGACGAAAGTATTGGCTTTTTCAAGCTATAAAGGCCAATTATCCGGAGGGGGGGTGCTACTCCAAACTGGATCGAAAGACTTCCTGCTCGTGGGTAAAATTACGGCATATTTACCCACATGTACGAAAGACTCATTGCCCCGATCCTAGCCAAGAGCAAGAAAAGCCTGCTTTTCTAAAAGACCTTCCCACCGGCTGAACGCGGGATTTTCGAAACGGAAACCCCAAGAGATGGCAGATCCGATAGACCACAAATACGGGTCGTTAATTAAGCGGCCCGAGGCTTCCTTATAGGTTCACTCTCAGCTAGAAGCGAAGCCGCCGGAATCTTCAGTTTATTATGCAGCGCCCGCATCATTCGAACAGAGAGGGATCTTTTCCTATTCAATATTTCAGTGGAGCGATTTCTTCCCCCCAAATATCGCGCCAAATCCGTTTTCTTAAGTCCACTTTGGTCCATTCTGAATTTGATTGCCTCGATCGGGTCTGGGGAAAGGATCTTGTATTTTTCGCTTTCGTAGTTCTCAACCAGGATTGCCAGAACAGAAAGCTCATCCCCTTTTTTTGTGTTTGGCTCCGCGTCCCACAGTTCTTCAATACGGGCCAGCGTTTGCTTGTAATCCATTTCGGTTTTGATAGGCTTGATATTCATTAGATGGTCCTCGCATCAATGGCGTCATACTCCTTGTGGCCGCCCACAAATCGTATGTAGGCGATCTTAAAGTCATACTTGATGGCTACGATAAGCCGATATTTGTTTCCCTTAATGTTGAATACGACCCGACTGCTCCCTACAATGCTTGCCGAGAGGTATTTGGCCTTGATGTCGTTTGGCCCTGTCCATTCGGCTTCCTTGGCTTCCGCGTACCAAGCGCGAAGCGCCTGTTCAGCATCCTGATTTCCGGGCTTTTGCCAGAACTCTTTGAGCGTTCTGATGGCAATGACCCTCATCCCTTCAGAAGATAGCATGTTCCCATTTTGGGAACAAGGCCTACTTCAGCTCTTATTTTGGGATTTTGGAACGACTTGGAGAGACTCCCCTACTGGAAAATGCCCCCTTAAACAGGAGGCCCGAACCTTCGGCTCCGGGTTACCCCCCGGCCCCCAATACGGTCGATACTTCCGAGGTAGAAGGCGAAATCCCGGGGGGCCCGGCCTCCAAGTCCGCAACCGGCCCAAACGCCCTTTGGTCGACGGGGACTGCGGCCCTTGGGGGAATAGTGCTACCTTTAGGGTTTGCTCGCCGCCGGATCGGTTCCGTCGGCCGCCTTCGGTAACATTTATGACTCCGATTATGACCCAAACCGTTCCCCAAGCAGGAAGCGCAGTGGAGAATCATTCGCCTCTCAAAACCACCTTGCTGGCCTATCGAAAGGACTCGCTGCAGCAATTCGCGCAGCTCCTGAAGAGCGCCGAGGTGGCCCCCTTCCTGCAGCTTTTCGCCGGCAACTTCTCCCATGCCGACAAGCTCCAATGCGAAATGGCCCTGGCCATCTTCGGCCCGGGCGATTCGCTGGAAAGTTTTATCCATGACATGGCGACCCTGAAGCTGATCGCCAAGGTTCCTTGCCTTTTGGCGGTGGTCAACGAAGGGGCGATGGCCCAGGTGGCCGAAGCCAAGGCCGAGCTGGCGGCGGACGACATCCTCTATCTGCCCTTGCCGCCGCAGGAGTTGGGCAAGATCCTGAAGACCTACGTCGCTAGCCTACGCATCGAGCATAAGAAGAAAGCGCTGCGGGCCGATTTCTCGCGTAAGGCCCAGGCCCTGGGCGCCATCTTGGTCGAGAACGGCATCATCACGGCCGTGCAGCTCAAGAAGGCGCTCGACTTCCAGAAGGAGACCACCAACCTGCGCCTGGGCGACGCCTTGGTGTCGTTGGGGTTCATCGACGAGTTCCAGAAGACCCACTTCCTGGCCAGCCAATTGGGCGTGGCGGTGGCGACGCCGAAGCAATTCGCCAGCGCGGACCTGAACGTGGTGGCGTTGATCCCGGAGCGCGTGGCGCGCGAATACCATTGCATCGCGCTGGAGAAGAACGAGGACGAGCTGGTTGTGGCGATGCTGGACACCAGCAACCTGCGCCTGCTCGACAACCTGCGCGACCAGACCGATCTGCGCATCGCCCCCATCTTGGGCACGCTGGAGGACATCACCGTCTCCATAGAGCGCTATTACCGGGACATCGCTTCGCACCGTAGCGCCAGCGACCTTATGGCCGATCTCGCCACCGAGGTCCAGTACATCAAGAAGGTCGAAGAGGAGATGGGCGTCGAGGAGGCGGCCACCGCCGGCGCCGAACTCGGCATCATCAAGCTGGTGAACATGCTCATCGCCAACGCGGTGCGCGACCGGGCCAGCGATATCCACATCGAGCCCATGGAAAAGGAACTGTTGGTGCGCTACCGCATCGACGGCGAACTGCGCCGCGTGATGTCGCCGCCGCGCCATTCCCATCAGGCCATCATCACCCGTATCAAGATCCTTTCCGACCTGAACATCGCCGAACGCCGCCTGCCCCAGGACGGCCGCATGGTGGTGAAGATCGGCCTGAAGGAAGTGGACGTGCGCGTGTCCATCCTGCCCACCATCTTCGGCGAGAAGTGCGTGCTGCGTATCTTGGACAAGGAAGCCTACGAGAAGTCGATGTTCAATCTCGGCTTCACCGAGCATGAGCTCTCCATCTTCAAGGACAACATCGCCAAGCCGCACGGGATGATCGTGGTGACCGGCCCCACGGGCTCGGGCAAATCGACCACGCTGTATTCGGCCCTGCAGCAGATCAAGGACGTGACTTCCAACATCATCACGGTGGAAGACCCGGTCGAGTACCACATGGACGGCATCACCCAGGTGCCGGTGAACTCCGCCATCGGGATGTCCTTCGCCAGCGCCCTGCGCTCCATCCTGCGGCAGGATCCGGACACCATCCTCATCGGCGAAATCCGCGATCACGAAACCGCCGACATCGCGGTGAAGATGGCCCTCACGGGCCACATGGTTTTTTCCTCGCTGCACACCAACGATGCGGCCAGCGCCATCGCCCGCTTCATCGATATCGGCATCCCGCCGTTGCTATTGGCTTCCTCGCTCAACCTGGTGGTGGCGCAGCGCCTGATCCGCAAGATCTGCCCCCGCTGCAAGGTGGCCTATACGCCCCCGCAGGAGATGGTCGAGCAGTTGGGGCTCCCCGGCGTGGACGCCCAGGACGTGAAGTTCCACATGGGCGAGGGCTGCGTGACCTGTAACGGAGTCGGGTATAGCGGCCGTATCGGCATCTTCGAGATGCTGAATTGCACCCGCGAGGTGAAGAAGCTGATCCTCAAGAGCGCGCCCACCATGGATATCCAGGAAAAGGCCGAGCGCGAAGGCATGAAGACTTTGCGGCGCGCCGGCATCGAATTGGTGCTTAAGGGCGACACCACCATCGAGCAGGTGCTCGCTGCGACCACGGATCTCTGAGGGCGGCATGTCGGATACTCGTTTCGGGGAACAAGAAAGCCAGCTCGACTGGGAGAACCTATCGGGGCCCGTTCCGATGGATCTCATCGATCCCGAGTTCCCGGCCCATCCCCCCGTGAACGTACCCGCCGCCGCTTCCCAGGCGCTGCCACGCGAAGAGTCCGAGGCCCTGGCCCGAGAGGCCGGAGCCGGGCCGAGCGACGGTTCCGACGACGCTCCCGCCAGCTACGGTCCGGGATCGGACGAGACGGTTCTCGCGCCGCCGCATGCGTCGTTCGTCGATCCCCGCGCCACCATCGCCGGCGGGACCCTGTTCGGCGGAACCGACGCCTTGCAGGACGACTTCGCCCGCATCCGGGCCGAAATGGAAGCCGAGGCCGCCGCCGAGAAGCTCCGTAAGCAAGAGGCCGAGAAGGAAGAGGACGCGCAACGCGCCCGCCTGGAGCAATGGATGGCCAATGCCCGGGCCCGCCTCCTGAAGGCGGATGCCGATCTGACGGGCCCCGCCGGCCGCATCCGCCTGCGCAAGGATTCTTCGCCGAGCCTTTACCGCTTGGCCGAGATGCAGAAGACCATGCACATCGACGGGGACGCCACGCGGCCCGACGGCACGGCCATGATCATGCGGCAAGCGCCGCCCGATCCCATGGCGACGATATCGGTACCGGCCGCGCAGTTCTACGGCACCGAAGCCCCGACGACGGCCCCTGAAAGGCTGGCGCAGGTGTCGCCTCCCGCCTTCGCGGAAACTCCCGCCCCCGCACCCTCTTCCATACCGGCTCCCGCCCCCGCGGCGCCGGTGGCGCGTTCCCTCGCATTCCCTTCCCGCACGGAAGATCCCCCCTACGACTCCGGCCCCATCCCCTTGGTCTCCGGGGACGGGGGGAATTTCCGTTCCATGTCGCGCGAGGAAGCCCTGACCCGTAAAGTCGCGAAGCTCCGTATGGCGGCCGAGACGGGGGAGAACACCTTGGTCTTGGCGCCCTCTCCCGAAGAGGATGGCGAGGGCCGGGCCCTGAATTTCGCCATCGCCGCCGTGGTGCTGATCGCCGTTTTGGTCCTGGGGCTGGGGCTTTTCGCCGCCACCCAGGCCGGCCTGTTCGACGGGCTGGAGAATCGCATTCCCTTCTTGAAGCCGAAGATGGCCAACCTCGCGCCGACGCCCAGGCATGCATCGCCGGCGGGACCGGGAACGAGCGCCCCCGGCCCGACTGCCGCGCCTACCCGGAAAAGCGCGGTTGCCCCGTCCGCTGCGCCTGGCCCGGTCGCTTCCCGGCCCACGCCGGCCCAGATCGCCACGCCCCCCCGTAACAACCCAGTTACCCCCCGTCCCGCGCGCGCGGTCCCGGCCAAAACCCGCAAGCCCGCCGTCAATGCCGCGGCCGCGGCCGCGGCAGGAGCCGAGGATGACGACATTCCCGCCTATGCCCGTCCGCCCGCCAAGGCGGGGAACCTGGGGGAGATCGTCCTGCGCAATTCCATCGAGGCCGCCCTCAACATCGACAAGGACAACTTGCTCGATTTGTATAACCGCTACGCGCTGGGCTTCCCCGGCCTTTCGGGGGAAGTGGTGATCGGCCTGACGGTGGATCCCAGCGGCCGCATCCTGGAAGGATCCATCGTGAGCAGCACGACCGGCGTGGAGGGCTTCGATCAGGAGTTGCTTCGCAAGGTGCTGGATTGGCGCTTGCGGTCCTTCCCCGAGGCACGCCCCAAATTCATATCGGTGCCCTTCCTCTTCCCGATGCAGGGCCATTGATGTCCCGCCTCGGCAGATACCTGGCTTGCGCGGCGTTGGCCGCGGCCCTGTCCGGATGCGGCGGATCGTTGGTCATCAAGAAACCCGAACAAGGCCTCGCGGGCTCTTTCACCACTTACGGCCCTCCCCCGGAGTTGGCGAATTGCTCCGCGCTCAAGACGCAATTCCAGAAGGATTCGTGCCGGCACGACAATGAGCGGGTGGTGGAGATGGCTTATCAAGGGGTCCTGCTCATTCGCAACGTGGATACCCGCAAGACCCTCAATCAACCCCTGGATGAGCAGGGAGCCTATCGAGCGCTCCTGGATCCCGGCACGTACGAGGTGTGCCTGAACGAGGAATGCAGCGATCCCATCGAGGTGCGCCGAAGCGAGTTCGCCACCTACGGCCAACGCTTGCCGCGCCCGGCCGGCGGGGAAAAATCCGCGGCCCGCAAGGACTCCACCGGTATCGGGGCCGCTCCCGTGAAAACCCCCTGAGTAGAGTGCCTCAGAGGATCCCGCGCAAGAGCCAGAGCAGGAACAGCAGGATCAGGACCGAGGCTACCGCCCCCATCAACCATGGGCCCGCGGCCTTTTTCTTGGGCGCGCGCAAGGCGCGATCGCGGAGGCCTTCCCGTTCCAGGCTATCGGCGTAATCGTCTTCGTCCGGCAGATCGACGCCGTCCAGGTAGGTCGCTTGCGACCAGCCCGTGCGCTCGTCGGACCCGCAATGGCGGCACGCTTTGGCTTTGGCCGGAATGCGTTCTCCGCAATGCGGGCATGCTACCCAGTCGCCGGACATGCCGGGCAATATAGCAAGGGCGCCGCCGGGGCCATCCAGGCGGAGAGTAACGGCTTTCCGCGCGGTCCGGACCCCAAATTTGCATTTTGACCTTTGCCATGGACGCCCTTAGCCTTTTCCATCCCCTGGTCCGCGCCTGGTTCGCCGAAACCTACGGGAGTCCGACGGATATCCAGGCCCGCTCCTGGCCCCTGATCGCCGAGGGAAAGCACGTGCTCCTGACGGCGCCGACGGGCAGCGGCAAGACCCTGACGGCCTTCCTGTGGGCCCTCGACCGCTTCGCCGCGGGCGCCTGGGATCCGGGGGCCACCCGTATCCTGTACGTTTCCCCCTTGAAGGCCCTTAACAACGATATCGGGCGCAACCTGCTCGCGCCCCTGGAAGCCTTAAGGCAAAGCTTCGAAGGCGCAGGCCTCGCCTTTCCCGAGGTACGCGCCCTGGTGCGCAGCGGCGATACCCCCGCGACCGAGCGCCGCCGCATGTTGCGGAAACCCCCCGAGATCCTGATCACGACGCCGGAAAGCCTGAACCTGATGCTGCTCTCCGAGGGCAGCCGGGAGACCTTGCGCGACGTGGAAACCGTGATCCTGGACGAGGTGCACGCGGTGGCGGGGAGCAAGCGCGGCGTTCACCTGATCACGGCGGTGGATCGGCTGGTCCCGTTGGCGGGGGAATTCCAGCGCATCGCCCTGACGGCGACCATCCGGCCCTTGGAGGCCATCGCGGCCTGGGTGGGGGGATTCAGCCTCGGGGAGACCGGCTATGTCCCGCGCGAGGTATCGGTGGCCGTGTCCACGGCGGTCAAGCGTTACGATCTCCGCGTTCGGTACCCCATCGCGAAGGACGACGCGCCGGGAGCGGCCGGAGCTTCCGGAACGGAAGAAGCGTCCGGAACGGACGGGGACGAGAAGGATATCTGGGCCGCCATCGCGGCGGAAATCAAGCTGAGCGTCGCCTCGGCGCGCTCCACCCTCATCTTCGCCAACAATCGCCGGCTCTCCGAGCGCCTGGCCCGCCTGTTGAACGAGGGGGAAGAGAAGCCCATCGCCTACGCCCATCACGGCTCGCTCTCGCGGGAGATCCGCGCCTTGGTCGAGGAGCGCATGAAGCAGGGCCTGTTGCCCGCCATCGTGGCCACCAATTCCCTGGAACTCGGCATCGACATCGGCGCCCTCGATCAGGTGATCCTGGTGCAGACCCCTTTCTCGATCGCCTCGACCCTGCAGAAGATCGGCCGCGCCGGCCATGGCGTGGGGCAGACGAGCCACGCCCTCCTCTTCGCCTCGCATGGCAAGGATCTGCTGGACGCCGCGGTGGCGGTGCGCTGCGCCTTGGACGGCGATCTGGAGGAGACCCGTCCCATCGAGGGCCCGCTCGATCTGCTGGCCCAGATCCTGGTCGCGCTCGCCGCCTCCGGGGAATGGACCGCCGAGCGCATGTTCGCCTTCCTACGGACCAGTTGGCCGTACCGCGATTTGCCCCGGCGTCATTTCGACTCCGTGCTGGAAATGCTGACGGGCCGCTACGAGGCCACCCGCGTGCGCGAACTGCGCCCGCGCCTGTTCCTGGACGCGGTGGATGGACGCGTCACGGCGGCCCGGGGGTCGGCCCTGATCGTGGGCCTTTCGGGGGGGACCATTCCCGACCGGGGCCTGTTCGCCTTGAGGCATGCGCAATCGCGGGCCAAGATCGGCGAGTTGGACGAGGAGTTCGTATGGGAGCGCCGGGAGGGCGATACCTTCCATCTTGGTAATCAGGGTTGGCGTATTACGAATATCACGGCGAACGAAGTGGAGGTGGTTCCCGCCGAGCGGGAGGCGCAGATGGCCCCCTTCTGGCGGGCCGATGAGCGGGATCGCGGCTTCCACTTCGCCGAGCGCCTGGGATCCTTCCTGGAGCGCGCCGACGCGGAGCTGGAGGATCCCGCTTTCGCGGAGCGTCTGAAGCGCGAACACGGATTCGCCGCCGCCGAAGCGGATCTGCTTCTCGGCTATCTGCGGCGCCAGCGGGAGGCGACGGGAAGCGCCCTTCCCCATCGGCATCATCTGCTGATCGAGGACGCGGGCGAATCGGAGGGCGGGGAGGATCCGGGCCAGGCCCGCCAAATCATTTTGCATGCGGTCTGGGGCGGGCGCCTTTTGCGCCCCTGGGCGTATGCCCTGGCGGAGGCCTACGAGCAACGGCAAGGCCGTCCCCTCGAGGTGATCGCCGCCGACGATTGCCTGCTGGTGCGCTTGTGGCCCGACGATGTCCCCGCCGATCTGCTGGATCTGGTGCAACCCGACAACTTGGAAAGTCTATTGCGCTCGCGGCTGGAGAAGACCGGATTCTATGCCGCGCATTTCCGCGAGAACGCCGCGCGCGCCCTGCTGCTGCCGCGCTCCACGACCCGCTCCCGCGTTCCGCTCTGGCTCAACCGTCTTCGTTCCCAGAACCTGTTGCAGGCCGTCTCCGCCTTTCCGGAATTCCCCATCGCCCTGGAAACCTGGCGCGAATGCCTGAAGGATGAATTCGATCTCCCCCACCTTAAGGCCATGCTGGCCGAGGTTCACGAGGGCGCTATCCGCGTGGGCGAGGCCCGCACGCGCGCGCCTTCCCCTTTCGCCGGGACCTTGATGTGGAAGCGGACCAACAAGTGGATGTACCAAGGCGATCGCCCCGTGGGCGGGTCGGGCGCAGCCGCGGATCTATTGAAGGAGATCGCCTTCAGCGCGCCCTTGCGCCCGCGCATCCCGCGCGCGATCATCGGCGAGTTCGAGGCCAAATCCCAGCGCCTCGCGCCGGGCTATGCGCCTCAAAGCGCCGAAGAGCTGGTGGAATGGGCCAAGGAGCGCGTGTTGATTCCCTGGGAGGAATGGCGCGCTTTGCTGGCCGCCATGGGCGCGGCGGGCGCTTCCGGCGCTTCGGGTGCCACGGGCGCGTCGGGCGCTTCGGTCGTTTTAGGCGCCAATGGGGCGACCGGATTGGATGCGGACTTCCGGACCCACGCGGGAGCCCGCCTACTGGGCACGCGTCTGCCTGGAGCGGCGCGGGCGGGCGTGGTGGCAGTGGAAACCTGGCCGCGCTTGTCGGCCGCCTTGGGATGGGACGATGGCGCCGGTGGGGCCGGCCTGGCGCGGGGCCGTGAGGCTCAGCTCTGGTTCGCGGCCCTCCCCGCGCCTGGTGAGAGTGAAGGTAAACCTTGGGATGGGATGCTCGCGGCGGATCCGGAGGCGCAGGGTCCGCCTTCGCCGGAGGCCTTGGGCCATCTTGCCCGCTTGTCCCAATCCGTTTCCGCCGCCCCTTTCGCCCCTTTGTTGGCGCAATGGCTACGGGCTTTCGGGCCCATCTCGCTCGGCCTTCCCCGCGATCTGTTCGGGTCCGCCTTCACGCGGGTCGAGGAAGCCTTGGGAGAACTGGCCGAAGGCGATCGCGTCATCCTGGACGTCCTGAGCGAAGATGCGGACGGCCCGGAAGCGTGCGACGCCGGCAACGTGGAAGCCTTGCTGCGCCTGATGCGGCGGCGCGCGCGCCCTGCCTTCGTAGCGCGTCCGCCGCAAAGCCTCCCGCACTTCCTGGCGGCCTGGCAGGGCGTGGCCGAACCGGCCCGCGACATCGAGGGCCTGCAAGGCGTCCTCGAGAAGATGTTCGGATACCCGGCCCCGGCGGCGGCCTGGGAGGCCGATCTCCTGCCGGCGCGCGTCGATCGCTATTTGCCCTCGCGCCTGGACGAGCTCCTGCGCGAAAGCGGGTTGCTTTGGATCGGGCGCGGGCGCGAACGTCTCGCCTTCGCTTTCCCCGAAGACCTGGATCTTTTCCCGGCGCCCGATGCCGAAGACCCAGCGGGCGGCGATGCGGCCCTGGTTCTGGATTTACTGCGATCGGCCGCGCCCGGCCGCCTCGACTTCCCGTCCCTATCGGCCCGCTGCCCTTTGTCCTCGGAACGCATCGTGGGGGCCCTGTGGGAATTGGCCTGGAGGGGGAGTATCACCAATGATACCTTCGCCGCCGTGCGCACGGGCCTCGAGACTGGTTTCAAGGCCTCTCCCTTGGTCCGGGATACGGGCCCGGGGTCCGGCAGGGATGCGCGGGCCGGAGGACCATCCCGGCGGCAGCGTTTCCAGCGTTGGAAATCCACCCGGCCCATGGCCGGGGCTTGGCTGGCCCTGCCCGCCCCCGAGCCTACCCCCGACGCCCTGGCCGCCGAAGAGCTTTCCCAGGACCGCGCCCGCCAATTGCTCCGTCGTTACGGTATCCTCTTCCGCGAGTTGTTGGCCCACGAACTCCCGGCCCTCCAATGGGGCTCCGTCTTCCGCTCCTTGCGCCTCCTGGAATTGTCCGGCGAAGTCCTGACCGGGCACTTCTTCGCCGGCATAGCCGGCCTGCAATTCCTCTCCCCCCACGCATTGCGATTATTGGAAGGCGAGCTGCCCGGAAGCATCTGGTGGATTTCCGCCGCCGATCCCGCCTCGCCCTGCGGCCTCGGTCTGCAAGACCTGCCCTACGACACCCCGCCGCGCCTCGCCTCCACCCATCTCGTCTTCCACGGCCCGGAACTGGCCCTCGTCTCGCGCCGCCTGGGCCGCGACCTCACGGTCCGCGTGCCTCCGCGGCACAGGTATCTCGGCGGTTACCTGGCCTGCCTGCGCTCCCTGGCCGATCGGGAAGCCACGCCGCAAAAGGCGATGGAAACCGAACTTATCAATGGCGTATCCGCCTTGGACAGCCTCTATCTCGACGATTTCCTGCAGGCGGGCTTCGAGAAGGGTTTCAAGACCCTGAGCTTGCGGAAAAGGCGGTGAGGGGGCGCCCAAGCCCGCCCGAACTGCTGCAACGCACTGTATTGACAATCATTGTCAATACAGTGTGTGGATCGGTTTTTTCGCGACCTGGGCGGCAGGGGACAGCGGCCGCCGTTCCTAAAACGGCGAACCGAGATCAATGCAAGCGCGGGCCGATGGCCCCGACGCCGATTACGCCCCGGGCGTCCCTTCCCGGGTGCGCCGCGGGCAAGATGCGGATCGCGGTTCCCGCCACCACCGAGCGCAAACCGACAGCCCCCGTGCCCACGTAGAAGGCGATGGTATCGGCGGCCGCCCCGATATCGTGGATGTTCAGTCCGGAGGCCGATCCGTCGTTCCATTTCGACGCCGGAGCCGTAGCGGCCCCGAATGCGGCGCCAGTAGCCTTCGAGAAGTAATCCTTGGTATCGCTTCCCGGCGACGGCCAGGTGGTTTTCCCCAGCTCATCCTTGCCGTCGGCCTGGACCACCGCCAGGCATAAGGGATTGGGCGGATTGTTGCTCCCGATGTCCTTATCGAAATGCAGCAGCAGTAGGCCGCGGCCCTTCAATACGGCCCGGCGGCCCACGTTGGAGTAATTGGACCAGAAAAAGAGCTCCTGCGGCCGGGCCGGATTGGCGAACCGGTAGCCCACCGTCCCGTTGGCGGCGATGGCATAGGATGCGTTCATGGATTTATCGACGTCCACCACGTCGAGCCAACCCTGATCGGCGCGGAAGAAATCGTTGATGAGCGGGGGATTCTGATCGTTGGGCCGGTTGCCCATCAGGCAATAGTCCCCGAATCCGTACAAGTCGGGCCAACCGAACAGCATGTGCCCGCATTCATGGCAGAAGACGTAAAGGGACAGGCTCGTGCCCATGTCGCTCATCATGTAACGCGTCAGGCTCACGCCGTCGCGCTTCTGGTTGATGGACCCCGCATGCGGCCACAGGCCTTGGGCGTAAGTCTGCCCTACGCCCGCGTAGACGATGCTGATCGCCTCCACCTTGCCGTCCTTATCGTTGTCGAACTTGGAGAAATCGACCTCCGCGTCGAAGTAGGCCAGGACCTCGTCGACCAGCTCGCCCGCGCGGTCGTAGCCTGTGCCGGCCTCGTAGTAGGACTTGGGATTCTTGGCGCGGTAGTACCCGTGGATCTCGTTTTGGAAATCCACCTTCCCGTTGGACACGTCGTGGTAATAATCGCGGACCGACCCGTTGCAGCTGAAGCGGTTGAAGCCCTTCAGGTTCAGCCAAGCGTCCACCTCGTCCCTGGTGAAGGCGGGAGGCGTATCCGAAAAATCCACCAACAAGGTCAGCCCCCATACCGTGCCCGCGGGATGCTGATAGTAATGGAGGGGCGCGGCGGCCGCGGACTGAACGCCCCCGATAGAACGTTTCGAAAGTGCCGCCGGGGAAGGCAGATCCGGCCAAGCCGGAACGATTTTCCCGTTGTAGACGATGATGGCCTGGGCGGGAATCGCGAAGCAGAGAGAGCCGGCCAATACGGCCAAAGCGCGGATGCGACAGGACATTTCCCCGGCCTTTCGAAAGGTATGCCCTATACTAATGCCGAACGGACGGTCCGGCCGCATGGGTCTGGCGCCGGTATCGGGGGGTTTTACTTCGGGGCCGCGTAGGCGGGAACAGCCGGCCCCGCGGGTGATCAGGAGTACAGCTTTTCGCGCAGCTTTTTGACATCCTCGTTCGCTAAATACTCATCATACGACATGGTTCGATCGATATAGCCCTTGGGCGTGAGCTCGATGATGCGCGTGGCGATGGTCTGCACGAACAGGTGATCCTGCGAAGTGAAGAGGAGGGTCCCGTCGAAAGCGGTCAGCGCATTGTTGAGCGCCGTGATCGATTCCAGATCCAGGTGGTTGGTGGGCTCGTCCAGGATCAGCACGTTGGCCTGCAAAAGCATCATGCGGGCCAACATGCAGCGAACCTTCTCGCCGCCCGAAAGCACGCGCGCGCTCTTCTGCGATTCCTCGCCGGAGAACAGCATTTTACCTAGCCATCCTCTAATGAATTGCTCGTCCTTCTCTTTCTCCTTGGAGAATTGGCGCAGCCAATCCACCAGGTTCATATCGGTCTCGAAGAAGGCGGCGTTGTCCTTGGGGAAGTAGGCCTTGGTCACCGACCCGCCCCAGCGGAAGCTGCCGTGATCGGGCTTCAGCTCGTCCATGATCACCCGGTACAGGATGGTCCCGGGAAGATCGTCCCGGCCCACGAAAGCGATCTTGTCGCCCGTCCGCACGTTGAGTTCGAATCCCTTGAAGGCCGGTTTCCCGTCCAGCGATTTGGAAAGCCCTTCGATCTCGAGGATGACCTTGCCCGCCGGCTTCTCCTGCTTGAAGACGATGAACGGGTATTGGCGCGTGGAAGGGCGGATATCGTCCAGGGTGATCTTGTCGAGCAACTTCTTGCGCGAAGTGGCCTGCTTGGACTTGGAAGCGTTGGCGGAAAACCTTTGGATGAAGGTTTGCAAGTCCTTGATCTTGTCTTCCTTCTTCTTGTTCTGATCGCGCTTCTGCTCCAACGCCAACTTGCTGGATTCGTACCAGAAGGTGTAGTTGCCCGTGTAGGTCTGGATCTTCTGGTAATCGATATCGCACACGTGCGTGCAGACCTTGTCGAGGAAATGGCGATCATGCGAGACCACGATCACCGTGTTCTCGAAACCGTAAAGGAATTCCTCCAGCCACATGACCGAATCCATGTCCAGGTTGTTGGTGGGCTCATCCAGCAGCAGCACGCCGGGATTGCCGTACAAGGCCTGGCAGAGCAGCACGCGGACCTTCTCGCCCGCAGCCAGCTCTTTCATGAGCAACTGATGCTTGTCTTCGCGCACCCCGAGGCCGCTGAGCATGGCCCCCGCCTCCGCCTCCGCGTTCCAGCCGTTTAGATCGGCGAATTCGCCTTCCAGCTCGGAAGCCCGCACGCCGTCGGCCTCGGAAAAATCCGGCTTGGCGTACAAGGCGTCCTTCTCGCGCATCACCTCGTACAATTCCTTATGCCCCATGATCACGGTCTGGAGCACCGGGAACTCGTCGAACTCGAATTGGTTCTGCCTCAGGTTCGCCAGGCGCACGCCGGGGGCGACGTTCACGCTGCCCGAATCGGGCTCGATCTCGCCCGAAAGGATCTTGAGGAAGGTGGACTTGCCGGCGCCGTTCGCGCCGATGATGCCGTAGCAATTGCCGGGGACGAACTTGATGTCCACTTCCTTGAAGAGGACGCGTTTGCCATAGGCGAGGGAAATGTTCTGGGCGGTAAGCATGGCAGGAACCTTGGGAGAGGGAAAGGGGGACAAAATAGCAATTGGGGGGCAGGGCGGCAGGCCGCCCCCGGTAACGGTCGCCTGCGGCCTATCTACCAAGCCGCGCCCGCCGAATGTTGTGCGATAATGGGACCACTTGGGACCCGATAGCAACCAAGGGGAAATTCGGATTCGTTCTACCAACGAAAGCAAAATCAAAATGGGATATTTCCGCAAGATCATCCTGGCTAACCTGATCCTGTTTGCCGCCTTGGCCATTCCCCGCGCGCAATCCGATTGGACGCCCCAGGTTTCCGGGACCACGGCCAGGTTGAGTTCGGTGATTTGGGCCGGAAATCAACTCGTGACCGTGGGGGATAGCGGGACCATCCTGACTTCCCCGGATGGGGTAACCTGGACGTCACGAAGCTCGGGAACCTCGAAGGCCCTTTACTCCATCGCTTGGACGGGAAGCAAGCTGGTCGCCGTGGGCGACGCAGTGCTTTTGGTCTCCACCGATGAAGGCGTGAATTGGACCCTGAGCGCGGAACCGACCGCCCTCTATTCGGTGATCTGGACCGGCCCTTTGACAGGCTCGGGATCGGGCCAACTGGTGGTGGTGGGCAAGAACGGCGCCATAGGGACCTCGCCGGACGGGGTAACTTGGACGTTACAAACATCCGGGACTACCAAGATTCTCGGCTCGGTGGCCTGGACAGGGAGCGAACTGGTGGCCGTGGGCGAGGTCGTCCTCACTTCTCCGGACGGGGTAACCTGGACCCCGCGGACCTTGGCGACGACATCCAAGGCCCTGAACTCGGTAGTTTGGGCGGGGAGCGAATTGGTGATAGTAGGGGACGGGGACATCCAAACCTCACCCGATGGGGTAACCTGGACGTCACATCCCCTGGGATCGTCGGCGAATAACCTGGCCGCCGTGGTTTGGACGGGAAGCCAATTGGTGGCGGCGGGAAATGCCATTGCGACCTCCCCCGACGGCATGGATTGGACGACGGTGATCCCGGGAACGGGGACCGGGCTCAATTTAGGAGGGAGCGGGGTCCTGCTTTCCATCGCCTGGACCGGGGACATGTTCGTGGTGGTGGCCGGCAAAGGCGAGATCGCGACTTCCCAACCGGCAACAACGTCCCTAAACCCCCTCCCGCGCGCCGCGAAAAACAAGTCCGTACGATCGTCTGAGTCTGGTCTTTTCTTCGTTCAGCGCGAGAACCGGCAGGGCCCGAACATCCACGCAGGTCTTTATAGGATCTCCGGGGAAAAAGTCCTTCGAGCCCGATAAAGGTTCGCCTCAGCGAGCGTGGTGGCGCCCGGCCGCGTCGAATCCCGGCGGGACCCGTTTATGGCCGGAGGGACCCTTCCCGGACATGGGCGCCGGCCCATTGCAAGTGAAGTCATCGAACACGGTTTTGTTGGCGAGATTGTCGTTATGGCTCAGGCTGACCAGGGCCAGTTGGGAACGGGGTCCCATGCCCTGGGTGGAGAAGCCTTCGGCGATGACCTTCCAGGAGGCATCGGCCTGGTTCTTGTACCAGGCGGAAAACTTCTTGCCCCTGCGCGCCAGGCGGATCCATACCGGATACCCCGAGACGCCCGCATTGATATGCGAGTCCAGCGTGCCTACCGTGCCCGCGGAATCGTAAAAGGCGTTGTAGTTGTTGCCCGGGGTCACGTCCACCACCGCGTAGCCGCCTTTGGAAAGATCGTTCACGTCGTTGGCGGCCAGGATGCCCGCCTGGGCCCATTCGAAGGTGTTGTCCTGCGACTCGATCTTCACCGAAACGTCGAAGTTACCTGCCTCGGGGGCCAGCGCCACGCCCACGAATTCGTTCACGTCCCCGTACACGTCGCTGCCCTTGCCCGTCAACGCCAGCTTGCCCCCGGAAACCACCGCCGATCCGCCCGGCTCTCCGTCCTTGTCCAAGAAAGTCCACTGCGCGCCCAAAGATTTGCCGTTGAAATCATCCCCGCATTTGCCGGCGGGCGCGGCTTGGGCCAAGAGGGGAGCGGAAACCAAAAGCGCCAGGGCCATCTTGCCGTGAAAGTTTCTCATGTGACCTCCGTAATGGTGTCTGCGGAAAGATAAGTCACGATGAAACACGCAGGCTACCGAAACATTCATGTAACCTCGCGGTATAATTGACACCAAAAATTGTTCATTGTCTCCGCGCCTCAAACGATCGAAAGCGGAGCTTCGGGATCTCCGGGAGAAACCCTGGGGTTACCGGAATGGCGGCGAGCCGCCGGCGCCTTCCTTCAGGCGAATATGGAGCGCCTTTCCTAACGCGCAAAAACGTGGTTGAGACTTTCCCGCTGGCAAGACGGAATTGCCTGCAACAATCGGTTCCGCGCTTACGTCCAACTTCCGTCGGGCCATTTCCGTTCTTCGGCATTACCATGGGGACGGCGATTACCCAAATCGGAGTTCGCATGCGCGTCGGCTTGATATCGGTCTTTTGCGTCGCGGCGTGGTGCCAGGCGGAGTGGAAATCCATTCCGCCTCCGCCCGTCGATTCCGCAGCCAAGGAGCCGGTCTGGTCCATCGTCGCCCATGACGGTGGTTTATGGGCGACGACCCCCGAAGGGTTATCCCTTTCCCGGGATTCCGGCCGGACCTGGCGGTCGGCGCGGCCTCCCGAATTCCCCCGTAGCGCCCATTCGGCGGCGACTTCGCCCGGGGGCAGGCTTTTTTCGGCCGCCGGTTGCCTGTTCGCGACCGCCAGCACCGGGCTTTTCACGACCTGCGACGATGGCGCCTCCTGGAGGAAGGATCCGCAGATGGGCCGCATCGATCGCCTGCGGGGGGATGCGAGCCTACTCATCGCGGGATCGTGGGACGATGAAAAATTGTATGCCTCCGACGACAAAGGCCGGACTTGGCGGACCCCGCCGTCGTTCACTCCCGACGGCATGGGGCTCGACGGGGTTTTCCAGGATGGCTCGCGCCTGTGGATGTCCGCCGGCTCCTCGTACTACTCCGACGATGGAGGCAAGACCTGGCATGCGACTGATGCCGGGGGGGTCGGTCCCTCTGGCGGTTACGTCAGGCTGGCCGGCCAGCTTTGGAAGTACGGACCGTACTCCGAAATGCAGAACTCGGCGGATAGCGGGCGGACCTGGACGCAGAGGGATATCCGGATTTCGGATCTCTTGGGGTCCGTCTATTTATCGGGGCTGGTCTTCGTGGAGGGCAAACTGTTCACCAGCGGGTTCCTGAGCACCGCCAACTATCCCGCGGGCGTATTCATGTCCGCCGATTCCGGTAAAACCTGGGTCCCCCGGAACCAGGGCCTTCCGGTATCTTCCTTATCCCCGACCGATTCGGCCCTGACGGGGGCCACCGCCGTCTTCGCCCTGGGGACGCGGCTATTGGCGCGCACCGAAAAGGGCATCTACCGTTCGGATGATCTCGGGGCCGGTTGGCAGGCTTCCAATGCGGGAATTTCCGCGGCCGCCCTGAAGAACGTCTCGTACGAGGACGTTTACGTGAACGCCGATCGGGCCTTCCGCCGGATCGAGGCGAACAACCAATTCATATGGTACACGAGCGCCGATTCCGCGCTCACTTGGCGCGTATGGAATCCCGGCATATCCGATATCGCGTCGCTGCATTTTACCGCTTCGACCGTCCTCGCGTTCCGTAGCCACGGGGATTCCGCTTTGGCAGATCCCATTTACCAATCGAAGGACGGGATGAAAACCTGGAGCCTGCTGCGGGGGCCCTGGTCCTCCACGTCCGCGTACACCCTCGACGCCATATACGCTTCCGGGACCCATATCTACGTCAGCGGATACGTTTACGCCGGCATCGCCACCGCATTCTGGCATTCCCCGGATGAAGGGGCGACATGGGAGTCGGACTCGATGCAGGTTTACGGGCAAATGCTCGCTTGGCATGCCGAAGCCGGGAATGCCCGCTTCCGAAACGAAGGCGCGGCGACCACCGTCTCCACGGATAGCGGCCATACCTGGAAACCCACCCTAGGCGGCGGCAACGTCGAGGGGTCCGCCGTCGTGGGCCAGACCTTGTTGGTCCGCATCTACGATTCCCTTTTCGTGACCAGCGACGCCGGCAAGACCTGGCGCCCTTCCCCGGTGGAAAAAGGCAACCCGCAATTATTCGACGTCACCGCCTTCGCGGGCCGTTTCCTCGTCGCCACACCCCAGGGGCTGCGGGCTTCGCGGAACGGCCTGGATTGGGAAGATGCCGGAGAGACGGGTTTGTCATACTTGTATTCCCGGGCCATCGTCCTTGCCGGGAACAACCTGATGGCGGCGACCAATAAAGGCCTTTTCGTCAGCCAGGATTTGGGCGCGCATTGGCAGCCGTCCCTCGTGCCCCAGGGAGAGTCGCCTTCCCCCGAGCCGCGCGTGGCCTGGCTGGCGGCTTGGAAGGACACCTTCTTCGCCGGGATCCCGAACCTGGGGGTTTTCCTCTCAATGGACTCCGGCAAGACCTGGGTCCGCAAATACGATGATCCCATCTGGGGCATGTGGGCCGGTCCCGAGGATTTGGCGTTCGACGCGGGCTACATCATGCACGCCCCCGATCTGATCCCGGGCGCGCATATCTGGGGCGAAGGGCCCGACTCGTCTTTGGATAACACCGAACTCGCCATGGCCGATGGCGGCCTCTACCTGTCGAAGACCAGCGGCGCCTTCGTGAGCAATGCCCCCGGCGCGCCGTGGACGCCCGTGAAGTTGCCGGGACAAGCGCCGCACGATTTCCTGGCGGGGGACGGAAAGGGCCTGGTCGCCTCCGCCGCCGATGGTCTCTATCTGCGCCCGGCCGCGAACATGGAATGGCAGCCGATAGGAGCGGGCCTGCCGAAGGATGAGGTATCCGCCCTGTCCATGGATGGTGGCCGCCTCCTCGCCGGGCTGTTCACCCAGGGCCTATGGATGAACTCCGCGCTGCCGATCCCGATCGCCCACCCGCCGGCCCAGCCCTTATTAGTGGCCCGTCCGTCCATCTATCCCGGCGCGGACGGAAGCCTGGTCTTCCGAGTGAATCTGGCGGCGCCGGCCCGACTGCGCCTGACCTTGCATTCTGCCGCCGGCCGGACCCTGGCCGATCTGGCCGTATCGGCGCGGCCCGGGATCCAGGAACTGCGGCCGAACCCGCGCGGGCGAGGCGTCTCCTTCTACCGCCTGGAGGTGGAACCGGAGGCCGGCCATGGCCCGGTGCAAACCTTCCGGGGAACTCTCGCGCCTTTCCGTTAATCTTCGTGCATTACCTTGTAGACAACGATTACAAAAGCGGAGTTCGCATGCGCATCGGCTTGATATCGGTCTTATGCTTCTCGGCGTGGTGCCAGGCGGAGTGGAAATCCATTCCCCTTCCCCGCTTCGACTCCACCGCCAAAGAACCGGTCTGGTCCGTGGTCGCGCATAACGGCGCCCTCTGGGCGACGAACCCCCATGGATTGTCCACTTCCCGGGATTCGGGCCGGACCTGGCAATCGGTCCGGCCTCCCGGCTTCCCGCGGAGCCTTCGCATCGCGGGGTCCTCGGTGGGAGGCAAGCTTTTTTCGGCCGGCGGATGCCTCTTCGCCACCTCCCCCGTCGGACTTTACTCCACTTGCGACAACGGCGCAACCGGTGAGGTTGCGGGCGCGACCTGGAAGGTCGCGGGCACGGCCTCGCGAGCCGCGGATCTGGCGCTCAGTTACATCGATCGCTTGCAAGGGGATGCGGGCCTGCTTGTCGCGGGCGGAGCCGATGACGACGAACCGTACATATCCAACGATCAAGGGCGAACTTGGCGGACCGTCACGCCATCCATGCCGGGCGGCATGGAGTTGGACGGGATTTTCCAGGATGGGCCGCGCCTATGGTTATCCGCCGGCTACACCTATTCCTCCGAGGATGGCGGAAAGGCATGGCAACTTACGAGCGCGCCGACGGGAGGCGCCACCCGGTACGCCAGGCAAGGCGGCCTGCTGTGGGCTTACGGGCAATACACGCCGCTGGCGTTCTCCGCGGATAGCGGAAAGACCTGGCTGCCCCGGGACGTAACGGCCCCGGACTATCTGGGATCCTTAACCTCCTCGGGGCCCGTGTTCGCGGGGGGCAAGTTCTTCACCAGCGGGACCTTTGAGGATCCAGGCGTCGCCGCGGGCGTATTCATGTCTTCGGATACCGGTAAGACCTGGGTGTCTCGGAACCAGGGGCTTCCCCCCTATCCCCGCTCGCCGACCGATTCGGTCATGTCGGGGGGCAGCGCCCTCTTCGCCCTGGGAAACGTCCTTTTGGAGCTCACCCACCAGGGCATCTACCGTTCGGTAGACCTGGGGGCACATTGGCAGGCCGCCAACTCGGGGATTCCCGGGGACGCGGTGCAGAACGGGGGACCTGAGGCCATTTTCCAGTATGCGGATCGGTTCTACGTCCGATCGCTGGAAAACGACCAAGTTGTTTGGTATATGTCCGCCGATACCGCTCGCTCATGGCGGACTTGGGATCCCGGATTCGCCGGTCTCGAGACCCTGTTTTTCACCGGCTCGACCGTACTCGGCTTCCGCATGGGCCCGGATAGCGCGATCCCCGATCCCATTTACCAATCCAAGGACGGGATGAAAACCTGGGCGCCGCTGCGGGGCCCATGGGCCTCAAAGCCTTCGCCCAATCCGGTAGCCATATACGCTTCCGGGAAGCATATCTACGTGGCGGGGGACTTCGTCGAGAACGCCGCCACGGGCAGCAAGCGCAATTACTGGCACTCCCCGGACGAAGGCGCGACTTGGGAGCCCGACTCCGGCCTGGTTTACCAGGATGCGTTCCGTTGGCATGCGGCCCTCAAGAACGCCTGGTTCCGGAACGACGGATGGATGGTGGACTGCTCTACGGACAGCGGCCGGACCTGGAACACCTGCATGAGCGCCGGGAGAGTCGATGCTTCGGCGAGCGTGGATCAAATGCTGATGGTCCGCATCGAGGACGCTCTTTTCGTGACCCGCGATGACGGCCAAACCTGGCTTCCCTCCTACGTCGGGGAAGCAAACGCGCCTCCCGAGGCAATAACCGCTTTCGGGGGCCGCTTCTTCGCCGCCACCCGCCTGGGACTCCGGGTTTCCCGGAACGGCATTGATTGGGAGGACCCGAAGGAAACGGGCTTGACGACCCGAGACCTGCGGGCGATCGCCGCCTCCGGAAACAATCTGCTGGTCGCATCCTACCAGGGGCTTTACCTCAGCAAGGATATGGGCGCGCAGTGGCAGGTATTACCCGTACAGCAAGTGACCGGGTCGCTCCTGGAACCGCAGGTCTCCTGGTTGGGCGTCTGGAAAAACGCGTTCCTCGCCGGGATACCCGGCCGGGGGATCTGGATTTCCTCGGACACCGGCCAAAGCTGGACCCAGAAATACAACGCTCCCCTTATGGGCGCATGCGTGGGCCCCGATACCCTCATCTTCGACGGAGGAACGGGGAACATCGTGTATGCCCCCGACTTGGCCCCTAGCGCGAAAACCTGGGGGAAATTGCCCACCGTGGGAAACGATAACCCCACCCTGGCGCGGGCCGATGGCGGCCTATACCTGGCGAAGGCCGAAGGCGCCTTCGTAAGCGAGGCTCCCGGGGCGGCGTGGTCCACCGTGAAGTTGCCGGGGCAAGCTCCGCACGATTTCCTGGCCGGGGATGGAAAAGGCCTGGTCGCCTCCGCCGCGGAGGGTCTCTATATGCGCCCGGCCGCGAACATGGAATGGCAGCCCATAGGAGCGGGCCTGCCCAAGGATGAGATATCCGCCCTCTCCATGGACGATGGCCGCCTCTTCGCCGGCCTCCTCTCCCAGGGCCTATGGATGAACTCCGCGCTGCCGATCCCGATCGCCCACCCGCCGGCCAAGCCCCTGCTCATAGCCCGTCCGTCCATCTTTCACGGCGTTGACGGAAGCCTGGTCTTCCGCGTGAATCTGTCGGCGCCGGCCCGGCTGCGCCTGACCTTGCATTCCGCCGCCGGCCGGACCCTGGTCGATCAGGCCGTATCGGCTCGGCCCGGGATCCAGGAACTGCGGCCGAACCTGGGCGGGCGGGGCGTCTCCTTCTACCGCCTGGAGGTGGAACCGGAGGCCGGCCATGGCCCGGTGCAAACCTTCCGGGGAACACTCGCGCCCTTCCGCTAAGCCCGTCCTTTCCCCCGCTCCGACCGTGCGCCCTTGGCCCGCCGGATTTAGATTTAGGTCCGGCCGAAAGGGGCGGCCCGTATTCTAGCTTCAGGCACACGCGCGGGGATCCCCCCGGAAGGGCGGCGGCATGGCGGACGGGTACCGGACGGAACAAGACTCTTTGGGGAAAATGCAGGTCGCCGAAGGCGCCATGTGGGGCGCGCAGACGCAACGGGCGGTCGAGAATTTCCCCATCAGCGGCTTGCGATTCCCGCGCGACTTCATCGGAGCGCTGGGCATGGTGAAATACCTGGCCTGCCAGGTCAACCGCGATCTCGGGCTCATCGACAGCGCCTTGGCGGCGGCCATCTCCCAGGCGGCCATGGAGGTGACCGAAGGCCAATGGGATGAGCAATTCCCCGTGGACATTTTCCAGACGGGCTCGGCCACCTCGACCAACATGAACGCCAACGAAGTGATCGCGCGGCGGGCGACCGAGATCCTGGCGCAAGGGGGCGGCGCCGGGCTGACGCGCAAGGTCCATCCCAACGATCACGTCAACCTTTCCCAGAGCAGCAACGACGTCATCCCCAGTTGCATCCATATCGCCGCCCAAGTCGCGATCGATAAGGATCTGGTTCCGGCCCTGGTCCGCCTGCGTACGGCCCTGGAAGCCAAGTCCAAGGAATTCGCCGGCGTGCTCAAGTTGGGGCGCACCCATTTGCAGGACGCGACGCCCATGACCTTGGGTCAGGAATTTTCCGGCTACGCGGCCATGGTGGCGCACGCCATCGGCAGGCTGGGCAACGCGAAATGGCATTTGGGCGAACTCGCCTTGGGCGGGACCGCGATTGGCACGGGCATCAACGCGCACGCGGATTTCGCGCGCAAGGTGATCGAACGCCTGAACGATTTGTCCGGCATGGAATTCCGCGAGGCGGAGAACCATTTCGAAGCGCAGGGCGCTCGGGATGCGGCCGTGGAGGCCTCGGGCGCGCTCAAGTCCGTGGCCGTCTCCCTCTACAAGATCGCCAACGACATCCGTTGGCTGGGCTCGGGCCCGCGCGCCGGCCTGGGCGAGCTGGAACTGCCGGCGGTACAGCCCGGCTCATCCATCATGCCCGGCAAGGTCAATCCGGTGATGGCCGAAGCCCTGATGATGGCTTGCGCGCAGGTGATCGGCAACGATGCGGCCATCACCTTCGCCGGGGCCGCGGGCAATTTCGAGCTCAACACCATGTTGCCGCTCATCGCCTATGATCTGCTGCAATCCATGCAGATCCTGACCGGGGCGGCTTCCGCTTTCGAGGAAAAATGCGTGCGCGGCCTCTCCGCGGACGAAGAACGTTGCCGGGAGACCCTCGACCGGAGCCTGGCCCTGGCCACCGCCCTGGTGCCGCGCCTGGGTTACGATGCGGCCGCCAAGCTGGCGCAGGATGCCTACGCGAATGGGAAGACCATTCGTGATGTCGCGCTGGAGAAGGGCTTGATGAAAGCGGAGGAATTGGACGCGCTTCTCGATCCTGCGAAGATGATCGGGAAGCCCTGATGCTTCCTTCTCGAGGGCGCTAAGCGGCGGCGATCAGAAGACGAAATTGAAGGACGCGCAGTACGATAGGCCGCGCAGCTTGCGCGTGTAGCGAAGCGGAATGAAGTAGCCGACCTTGTTGTCGATGAGCACGTTCTTGTTCTTGAACAGCTCCAGCCCAAGGTACGGATTCATGTTCCAGGTCCAGCGGGAGAAGTCATCGCCCGACAGGAAAACCCCTCCCGCCGTGTAACCCGTATACAGGTTCAGGAAGCGGTTCGCCCCTCTCCCGAAATGCCTGGAATAGAAATCCTGCCCCACGGACAGGAAGAACAATTCGCTGACCGTTGTCGAATCCGAGCTATCATCGAAAGCGTGGTAGACGCCGATCATGCCGAAGCTTTTGCCGCGGGTGAACAGGTACTTGATCGCCGCCCCCTGGTAGACGTCCGCCGTAAAGCCCTTTTCCGGGTTCTCGATGCGGAGCAGGCCGTACTCCACGCCGGGCATGTTCACGAACGCGAGATTGGTTCCGCTGGGGCTGGTGCTCTCCTCTTGGACGTTCAGCCGGACCAAGATGCCGCCGCGGGTATTGCTCAGGTTGGCGATGTTCTTTTGCATATCGAAGATGGATCGTTCCACGCTATGGATGGATTCCAACAGGTTATCCGACACGTGGTGATCCTGGGACGTATCCGGCGCCGCCATGCGCTTTTCGTACTCGCGTTTCTTCTCCCGAAGGAAGACGAGCTCCATGCTGTCTTTTTCCAGTTGATCGGTATTGTCGATGGTTTGCATGGTGCTGCTGCCGACATACCCGATTTGGGGGAGCAGGGCGTTCAACTTCGCGAAATCCGGCTCCGAAAGGGTCAGGTTGAGGAGCATGGAGTTGCGGGTTTCCGAACGGCCCTCCACCCGGAAGGAGGATGAATTCGCCGAGGCGGGAACGGAGTTGCTTTCGGTATGCACCTGGGTTTCCCGTACGGCCGCCTGGGCTTCGTTCACGAATGCATCGAGGCGCGCCTTGGCCTTCTCCGCATCCGTCACGTTAACGGTGACATCGTATACGCTCCGGGATTCGCCGGCGCGAACCGGAACGGCGTAGGCGAGAGCGGAGAATAAGCAGGCGGCGGCAAGCGGGAAGCCCATGGGAACCTTTCGGCAAAACCTGGTCGGAACGGCGCGAACGGAGAGCGGTCCGGAAAGGTACACAGGAACCGGACCGGCTCCAATCGGGCCCGGCGCCGAAACCCGATAACAGTGGCCGCTGCTGCATAATTGAGAGCAGGAAACCGCGCGACCCGATTCCCGAGGCGAAGCCGGATGGGTGATATTGGAAAGAACCGCAAAAGGAATTCCGCATGTCCCAGGCTTATTCCGCTCTCCTTTTATCCGGATGCCTACCGGCCCTTTTCATCGCTTGCGATCGCGCCGCCCCCGTCGCGCCGACGCAACCCGTCTCAGCCCTGTACGAATGCCGCGGAGAGCCCGGCTATTCCCATATCGACTGGGATAGCCTGAGGCGGGAATTGAAGGCGCATCCCGTGGATTGCGCCGCGCCCGGAGGCGATAGCGGTCTCATCCTCCAACCCGCGCCCGCGACGCAGCAGGCCGATAGCATCCGTATCTTCGTGCATACCGTCGTCATGGATGCGAATTGCCACTACTTGACGCAGGAAGAGGATACGACCACCGTGGCGGCAGGCACCCCGCTTCGGCCCACTCTCTGGAATGCTCGGTACCTGGATGGAAGCCAAATGGAAACGGGCGAATACTATGTCAATACCGAAGTACGCTGGCCCGAAGGGCGAAAGGATACCACTTACCAAAAAATCGGTTTCATCCGCACCGGCTGCGGCGGATAGCGCCTTCCCAAATCGGAATTCCCCGGCTTCGCGCATGGCGGGGAATTTATCTTGGTGGTACTCTGTAGGGATGTCCTAGGGGACCCCTTGACCAATCGTCTCGGCCCCGACCGAGGCCGCCGAAGGATGCGCATTGAGTCTTGCCGCCGTCTTCCTCGCTTACGCCGTCATGGTGTTCTCCATGGAGATGTGGTCGCGCAAGCATCCTCCCGCCAACCTGGCCGACATCGCCGCGGCCCAAGAGGCAAAGGACAGCGCCGAATTCGTGGACAGGTTCGCCATCGCGGATTCGGGCCATTTCGTGCCGGCGGTGGGCGATTTCCTCGACTTCGTGGCCGTGAGCGGATCCCAAGGCGGCCTGATCCACAATTACATCAACAACGGCATGCATCGCCTGATGCGCGCGATCATGAGCGTTTCCGAACTCAACGTCCGGGTCGGTATGGCGGATCGCATGCAGCTGACCATGGCCCGTTACGTGGATACCTTACAGGCCCACCCCCGATGGGCCCTCGATCCCCACCGCGTGCGGCCCGCCATGCTGATGGCGGTGGAGGTGATGGGCAACCTGAACCTGCCTTACGACGAGGCTACGCGCGCCCGCATCAAGAAGGCGGAGGAGGCGGCCCTTTCCCTGGAGAACGGGACCGCGACGATATGGCAGCGAGCGCGGGTGCAGGACTTCTTCATCCAGTCGGGCATCGCCCTGGTGCTGATGAAGGAACGCGCCATGAGCGGCCTCGAAACCGCTCCCCAGGCCCCTTCCCCTTAAACGCCTCCGGAACCCCTCGCCATCGTCCTCGACCGCGCCGTGGGCTAACGGATCGCCAACACGTCGGGAGCGCCTTTTCCCTGCGGCTCTTGCAGCAGGTAAAGGCCCCGCGCCATGTGCTCGGGCAGGCGGGCATCGTCCTTCCGTAGCGTCCCCATCCGGCTTCCATCCAGACCGAGCAGGTTCAGGACCGGGGAGGAGGCGAAAGCGCGCGCATCGAGGCGGCCGCCGGGGATCGCCGCGAAGCTATGGCCGGGAAGGGAGTAACGGGCCTGGCCCGCTCGTATGCCGGTGGCCGGCTGCAGATCCGGGCTGTCTAGCAGGTACAGGATCCCGTTGTAATAGCCGCAGGCGTAGATCCGCCCGTCGGCATCGGTCCCGAAAGAGGAGATGCTTACGGGGGAAGCGCTCAGCGTGGTGGCGGTGACCGCGCCGGCCGCATCGCGCTTCAGGTTCCAGAATCCTTTCGATCCCCAATCGGCGATGAAATAGGTGCCGTAATATTGCGAGGCCGGATTGGCCCGGAAGATCACTCCGCCGATGATGGCCGGGCCGTTGGGGCCGAATCCGGCGCCCTTGATGGAAGCGTGGGAATAGGTGTAGATGGGAAGGGTCATGGTGCCGTCGTTCGTACCCTGGGTGCCCTCCATCGTCTTCCAGCCGTAATTGCCGCCTTTGGTTATCAGGTTCACTTCTTCCGTCGCCTCCTGGCCCACATCGCCTTCCCAAAGCTCCCCCGTCGGCGCGTCGAAATTCCATCTCCAGGGATTGCGCAAGCCATACGCGTAAATCTCGGGCCGGCCGCCCCCGCTCGCGAAGGGATTGTCCGCCGGGATGTGGTACTCCAGGCCCGCGTCCTTCGAGTTCACGTCGATGCGATGCATCTTGCCCAGCCAGGCGTTCTTGTTCTGCCCGTTCCCCAGCGGATCGTTCGCGTCGCCGCCGTCCCCCACCGCGTAATAGAGGTAGCCGTCCTTGGGCCCGAAGGCGAGATTGCCCCCGTTGTGGTTCACGAAAGGGTCGTCGATCTTGATGAGGACGCGGCCCGGGTTCCCGGAATCCTTCATGCCCGTCGCATCGGCGAGACGCTCCTCGACCATGTCGTAGTAGGTGCTGCCGGGAGGATCGTAGCTGATGTAGTACTTATGGTTGGTGGCGTAGTCGGGATGGAACGCGATGCCGAGCAGTCCTTGCTCCAGATCCGCGCCCACGCTCAGGTGGTACAAGGTGTCTTTCACCACGCTCCCATCGGATTTCTTGGAAACGAGCAGGACGTTGGCCGCATGTTGTTCCAGCACCACGTTGACGCCGGGATGGCCGGGGAAGGCTCCGAAGTAAACGGGATCATGGAAGGTGGTTCCGGGGTACGCATCCTTGAAGGTGATCCCGCCCGTCTGGGCCAGGATAGGGGCGGCGCAGAACGCGCCAAACAGGATGGCGGGGCAAGCGGCGATGAAAGGGAAACGGATAGACATGGAAACCTCCGGAGCATGCTCCGGGGTAAAATAGCCCGCGATGGCTTTAAATGCTGCCGGCGCTTTTTCCCATTGCGCCTGCGCTACGCGAAGCGTACCGCATGGTACACGTCGCGATCGGGAAGAGGACTCTGGGCTTACTTGACCCGCAGCAGATCGGGAAGGCCTGCGCCGGTCGCCGGCTTCAACAGGTATACTCCCGCGTCCATATCGGCCGGTAAACGCGCATCGTCCTTGCGCAAGGCCCCTAAGCGGTTCCCGTTCAAGCCGAAGAGTTCGAGGACCGGGGCGGCCGCGAAAGCCCGCGCATCGAGTCTGGCGCCGGGACGGACCGTGAAGGTGCGGCCATGCGCTTCGCGGGCGGCCCCATCCGGTTTCAAAACCGTCGCGGGAGCCAGGTCCGGGCTGTCGAGGAGATAGATGGTCCCATTGCTAAGGCCGCAGCCGTAGACATGCCCTTCGGCATCGACCCCGAAGGAGGAGAATCCCGTGGGGGTATTCGCGAGGGTGGTGGCCGTGGCCGTCCCGGTGGCATTGAGCTTCAGGGCCCAGAACAGGCTGGTGCCGTTGTCGGAGATGAGATAGTTGCCGTAGTACTTGGAAGCGGGATTGGAGCGGAACACCACGCCGCCGATCACGCAATTGCCGGTGGTGGCATGGTCATAGGTGAAGAGCGGCGCGATCATCGAGCTATCCTTCGTGCCGCCGTTCCCCGCGCTCTGGTTCCCTTCCATCACCTTCCAGCCGTAATTGCCGCCCTTGGTCAAGGTATCGACTTCCTCGATATGGTCCTGGCCCACATCGCCCACCCACATCAGGCCGGTCAACGCGTCAAAAGTCCACTTCCAGGGGTTGCGCAAGCCGTAGGCGAATACCTCCGGCCGGCCGCCGCTGGCGAAAGGATTGTCGGCGGGGATATGGTATTCCAATCCGGTATCCTTCGAGTTCACGTCGATGCGATGCATCTTGCCCAGCCAGGCGTTCTTGTTCTGCGCGTTCCCGTTGGGATCGTTGGCGCTGCCGCCGTCGCCCACGCCGAAATAGAGGTACCCGTCCTTGGGGCCGAAGCCGAGGGTGCCGCCGTTATGGTTGCTATAGGGATCGTCGATATCGATGAGGATGCGGCCCTTGGTGCCGGAGTCCTTCATGCCCGTGGCATCGGCGATGCGCTCTTCCACGATGTCATGGTAAGGGGTGTTCGGCGGATTGTAGCAGATGTAGTACTTATGGTTGGTGTTGAAGCTGGGATGGAAGGCGATGCCGAGCAGCCCCATTTCATTGTCCGTGCCGTTCACCGTCGCATGGTACAAGGTATCCTTGGCCACGCTGCCGTCGGTGTTCATGTAGACGATCAAGGCGTTTCCCAGGTGCTGCTCCAAGATCACGTTGGTCTTGGCGCGGCCGGGGAAGGGCCCGAAATACACGGGCCGATCGAATTTCGTTCCGGGGTAGGCGTTGGTGAATTTGATTTGGGATTGCACGGGAATGCATCCCGCCAAAAACGGCGCAAGCGTCAAGACGATCCGGGCGCGAGCGGACATAAGACCTCCGGGAAGGCTAAGGGGCCTTTAAATTATACGATCTAAAATAGCTTGCGCATAAAGGAACGCGGCCAAAAGCGTAACCCGGCCGACCATATCCATCCGGCTTCCTGCTTGGCCGCCTTGGCGAGCCCCAAGGCCATGAAGCGAAAGGGGGAAATCCCCCCGAACACGGCCGAGATGGCCAGCAGTACGCGGGGCGTAAAGCCCGGAAGGTTGCAGATGGCGTAGATGGGCTCCCAACGGGCGGGGACGAATTTGGACTTGAAGTTTTCCAGCCCCCGGAAATTGTAGAACCGGCTCCCATGGGCGCGCAGCCATTTGAAAAGCAGGGACAGCCAGAGCGGATCGGTTCCGCGCCCCTCGCCGGCCAAGTGGGAAAGCGGCGAGAGTCCCATCGTCACGTAAACGGCTCCCGCGGCCGCGGCGGCGCGGAAAGCCGCGTCCACCAAGGCTTCCGCCGTCCCGTTGGGCGCGTCCTTGTCCCGCACGAACTGCTCGGTGAGCCATCCCTTCCGGGCCGGTATCGGCGAAGCCACGAGAAAACCCACGGGAGCCCCCGCGCGCTCGGCGACGAAGATCCTGCGATCCCAAAGCCGGCCCAATGTCTGCGGCTCCACCAGGAAATGCATGGACGGCATGCGGCGGTGCGCCAACCACTCGCGCAGGCAGCGCCGCAATTCCGGGGAAGCGGAGGCCCGTTCCCGGGGCCACTCGCCGACGGTAACACCTTTGTTACGGGCCCGATTGAGCTGGGCCCGCAGCGAAGGCCGGCGCGCCAGGATCCCCGGCCAGTCCGCAGGCTCCCAAACCGGCTGGGCCCCCAACTGGATCGGGGAATATCCGCCAGCCCTCCCCAAGAGGGCTTCGAGCCGGGCGCCCGCCCCGAAATAGCAGAGCGCCGATCCCTGCGCGCGGGCATCCGCCTCCAGTTCCGCCGACACCGCGGCCAAACGTTCGGGCGGGCAAACGGGGGCCCCGGCCACGACCCTCACGCGCCCCCACTCCGCGTACCCGGCGACCGCGTCCCCTTGGCGGGAAAACCATAAACGCATGCCGGGATTGAGGATTTGATAGGCGGCGGCGTTCCAGCCATGGCGTAGCACCAATTCCCGCGCCCGGGCCAGTTCGCCTGTAGGCTCTTGCAGGTCCTCCGCCATTCCGGGAACCTAGGAAATCGAAGCCCGCACCGGTTAGGCTAAAATTCTTTATGCACAATATTCGTTGCAACGAATATATTATCCTAATGGGACAGAACATCCAAATGGAAATCAAGCAGCGCAAGCCTTTCGCCACCAAAGAGGAAGAGCTGTTCCTGAACATCCTGCGCACGTCGGATCAACTGATGCGCGGCCTGGCTGACGTGCTGAAGCCCGCCGATCTGTCGGGAACCCAGTACAATGTCCTGCGCATCCTGCGCGGCGCGGTCCCCGACGGCCTGGCTTGCGGCGAGATCAGCGATCGCATGGTCACCCGCGATCCGGACATCACCCGCTTGCTCGACCGGCTGGAGAAGCGCGGCCTGGTGGCGCGCAGCCGCGAGAAGACCGATCGCCGCATAGTCACCGCGCGCATCACCGAAGCGGGCCTGGAGCTGCTGAAAAAAATGGACGACACCGTGACGCGCATGCACAAAGCGCAATTGGGCCACCTGGACCTGAAGGCCTTGGATGCGCTCATCAAGCTGCTGGAGCAGGCCCGGGAAAAACCCGCATCCCACTGAGGAGGGAACCATGATCACTTTGCGCAAGGCCGAATCGCGCGGCCGGTTCGATTTCGGATGGCTGGACACGCGGCATACCTTTTCCTTCGGGGAATACATGAATCCCGCGCATATGGGTTTCCGCACCTTACGGGTCCTCAACGAGGATCGCGTGAACGCGGGGCAGGGATTCGGGACCCATGGCCACCGCGATATGGAGATCCTCTCCTACGTGCTCGATGGGGAATTGCAGCACAAGGATAACCAGGGCAATATCGGATCCCTGAAACCGGGATGGGTGCAGCGCATGAGCGCGGGCACGGGCATCATGCATTCCGAATTCAACGGCTCGAAAAACGACCCGGTGCATTTCCTGCAGATTTGGATCGTGCCCGCGAAGCGGGGCATCGCCCCGCGCTACGAAGACCGCGAGTTCCCCCGGGAAGACCGCGCCAACCGGCTGCGGTTGATCGCCTCACCCGCAGGGGAAGCGGGTTCGCTGACCCTGGAACAGGATGTCCGCGTCTACGCGACCGTCCTCGAAGCGGGCAAAGAGGTGGAGCTCCCCTTGGCGAACGGTCGCGCGGCCTGGGTGCAAATAGCCCGGGGCGATGTCGCCGTAGGGCATGGCTTCAGCAAGGGCAAGGACGGGATCGAATGCGCCGGGGAGTGGACGCCCTTGCGCGCCGGCGACGGCGCGGCGTTGGAAGGGGAGGCGCGCCTTTCCTTACGAGCGGAAACGGAGGCGGAAATCCTCGTATTCGATCTGGCCTGAAGAGTTGTCGCGCGGGCGCAATATAATCCCCCACCATTCGCCTGGCCACCCCGGCCCGTAGCCCGAAATGCCCCGAATTCCCGGTATCCACCATACACCTTGGTGATTCGAGCACTAATCGATAACGGCGTTTCCCACTACTCCGACAGGTTATTATTCCGGATACCCGTCGAAGGGTAGAGAAGGGAATATGCAAATCAACTTATTGGAATACTGGTGGGTCGGGCTTATCATCGTCTGCCTCGCTCTTTACAAATACATCCTGCGCTTCCTGTTCGGCATGGTCATCGTGCCCGAGGATCGCATCGGACTGGTCACCAAGAAGTTCGTCCTGTTCGGGGCCAATCGGGAACTGCCGGACGGGCGCATCATCGCCACCTTGGGCGAGGCCGGCTTCCAGGCCAAGGCTTTGGCCCCCGGGCTCTACTTCGGGAAATGGTTCTGGCAATACGACGTCACCATGGAGAAGTTCACCGTGATCCCCGAAGGCAAGATAGGGCTGGTGATGGCCAAGGACGGCGGCCCCATCCCCACGGGCAGCATCCTGGCGCGCCGCGTGGAATGCGATAACTTCCAGGACGCGGCCAAGTTCCTCGACGGCGGCGGCCAGCGCGGGCGGCAAGCCCAATACATGACCGCCGGCTCCTACCGCATCAACAGCATGCTCTTCACCATCTCGGTGACCGAGATGGTCCGCATCCAGGAAAGCATGGTCGGCATCGTCACCACCTTGGATGGCCTCCCCATCGAAGCCGGGCAGATCGCCGGCAAGTCCGCTACCGGCCACAACAATTTCCAGGACTTCGATGCCTTCATCGCCAACGGGGGCAATCGCGGCCTGCAGCAGCAGGTCATCCTGGCGGGCTCGTACAACCTGAATCCCTGGGCCGTGCAGGTGGAGGAGATCCCCATGATGGAAATCCCCATCGGCTTCGTGGGCGTGGTCATCTCCTATGTGGGCCAGGAAGGCCATGACCTCACCGGCGCCGACTTCAAGCACGGCAACATCGTGGAGAAGGGGCAGAAGGGCGTGTGGCTCGAGCCCATGGGCCCGGGCAAATACCCCATCAACAAATACGTGATGAAGGTGGAGCAGGTGCCCACCACCAACCTCGTGCTCAACTGGGCCTCGGCCCGCAGCGAGGCGCATAACCTCGACAAGAACCTCTCCACCATCACCGTGCGATCGAAAGACGGTTTCCCTTTCAACCTGGACGTGGCCCAGATCATCCACGTGCCCACCACGGAAGCGCCCAAGGTGATCGCCCGCTTCGGCAACATGGTGAACCTGGTTTCCCAGGTGCTGGAGCCGACCATCGGCAACTACTTCCGCAACTCCGCCCAGGACAGCGACGTCATCGCCTTCCTCAGCACCCGCAAAGAGCGGCAGGAATCGGCCAAGATGCACATCAAGCGCGTGCTGGACGAATACAACGTGAACGCGGTGGACACGCTCATCGGCGACATCGTGCCGCCGGAATCCTTGATGAAGACCTTGACCGACCGCAAGATCGCCGAGGAGCAAAAGGTCACCTACGAAACCCAGAAAAAGGCGCAGGAGACGCGCCAGGGCATGGAGAAGGAGACCGCCATCGCCGATATGCAGAAGGACATCGTGAGGGCGCAGCAAAGCGTGGAAATCGCCGAGCGCACGGCCAACGCGACCGTCAAGAAGGCGGAGGGCGATGCGACGGGCGTGAAGCTGGCGGTGGGCGCCGAGGCGGAAGCCATCAAGTTGCGCGCCTTCGGCCAGGCCGAGGCCACCCTCGCCCAGGCCCGCGCCGAATCCGAGGCCACCAAGCTGAAAGCCTCCGCCTCGGCCGAGCAGACTTCCCTCACCGGTTCGGCCGAAGCCGGCAAGATCCTCGCCATCGGCAAATCCACGGCGGAAGCCTATGAGTTGGCGGTGAAGGCCTTGGGCGGCGAGAACTTCACCCGCTACAAGATCACCGAGGAACTCTCCAAGGGCCATATCAAGCTCATTCCCGACGTCCTGATCGGAGGAGGGTCCAACGGCGGCGGGACCGCCCTCGACGGCCTCTTGGGGCTGAAGCTGATGGAGATGATGGCGCCCGGCGTAAGCGCGGGGAACGGGGAAAAGGCTTTGCGCAAATAGGGCCGCCCCAGGAATTTATCTTTCCGGGAATACGGGCGGAGGTCTCCGCCCGGTTTCCGGAGACCGAAATGGATCACGTCCTCAAGACCGCCCCGCATCGCCAGCCGGAATTCCCCGTCGAACCCCTCTTCCCGGAGCGGTGGTCCCCGCGGGCAATGAGCGGCGCCCACATCGAGAAGAGCGCGCTCATGACCCTCTTCGAGGCCGCTCGCTGGGCGCCTTCGTGCTTCAACGGCCAGCCCTGGCGCTTCGTCTATGCGCTGCGGAACACGCCCGCATGGCCCAAGTTCATGGAACTGCTGACCCCGAAGAATAAACTCTGGTGCGCGAACGCGGGCGCGCTCATGATCATCGCCGCGCGCCGGGACTTCGAGGCCAACGGGAAGCCCAACCCCACGTATGCCTTCGACGCCGGCGCCGCCTGGATGAGCCTGGCCTTGCAGGCTTCCTTGCTCGGGCTGATCGCCCATGGCATGGCCGGCTTCGATCGCGGCGCCGCGGGCGCGCTCATCGGCCTGCCCGAGGGTTATGACGTGGAAGCGATGTGCGCCATCGGCCATCCCGGGCCCATAGAGAGTCTCGCCGAGGAATTGCGGGCGGGGGAGAAGCCCAACGGCCGCAAACCGGTCTCCGACTTCGCCTTCGAGGCCCGATTTCCCGACGCTCCCCGCTGATTCGCGGCCCGTCCGAAAAAAAAGTTTTCCACATCCCCCGATACAGATTCCGCCTCTCGCGCGTCCACTATCCACAGGACTACGGTCAAGAAATCGTCTATTCATTCAAAAATAGGCGGGATGATCGTCCTTTATTCACAGTGGAAAACGAGTTTTCAATAGCCTGTTGATAAGCGTGAATTTGCAGAATTGGCAAGACTGGGCGCTTTTCTTCTGGTGATCCCGAAGGCGGGGAATGGTAAGATTCCGGATAAATAACCCCATGGAAGACGTTCTTTTCAATCGCCAGCCCCAACGAAATCGGCCGGCCTCCCCAGCCGAGTCCGTTTCCTGGACAGGTCGCGCCGCGGCCGACGCGGACGCGCAGCCAAAGGCGTCTCTTCCCTATCCATTATCCGCCTTGTTCGCGCTGATCGAGACGCGTCGGGATTTCCCCAGCGCTTGCCAGGACTTGGCCGCTTTCCTGAAAGGCCTCCCCGACCGCTACACCGCCGAGAACCTGTTGCTCGCCGTCGTCGAGGCGCGCTTTCCGCGCGTGTGGATGGAGCGGTTTTTGTTCACCCTGCTGGCCCTGCCCTCTTCCGAAGGGCAAGCCGCCGGGCATACCCTCCAGTTCCGCACCTTGAAGCGGTTGTTGATGCGCGTAGAACGCCGCGCGCCCCTCAGCGTCGGCGAATCGACCCTGGCCCGCGAACTCATTTCCGCCCTGGCCCTCTCGCGCTTCCTCGATTTCGAACCGTTCTGCCGTACCGCCGCCGCTACCTTCCAGGCCTTGCGGGCCGGGAAGCTCGCCGTCTCCGGGGATCTCGGGCTGCTCATCTACCTCATCCGCAGCGAACACTCGGCCTTGGGCGAGCGCAAGCGCTGGCTCGAAGAAGGGCTCCCCTCGGGCGAACCCGCGGCCGTCGCGCGCCTGTCCCCGCATCTCGACCTCCTGGAAGAGCACATGTCGGAAGCGCAAGGGCTGGCGCAGCGCCTGGGCACCTTCGGCGGGGTGCAAGAGCATTCCATGGGCTTGGAAGAAGCCATGGGCCCTTTCCGATTCGCGCGCTTCCTGGAGGGCTTACGATCCCCCGGCTTGTCCGGGCTCAAGGAAGTCCTGGAATCGCAACGCGCCAAGCGCGTCCCCACGCGGGATCTGATCGCGCTGACCTCGCTCTGCCGCTGGATCGCCGAGGCGCAGGGAACCTCGTCGGGTCCGGTGGAATGGGTCCGCATGGCCTTGGCCGCTTATGATCATGGGCAGTTCCGCATCGATGCCCGGGGCGGGCTTCCCGCCGTGGAGGCGCTCCTGCGCGAGGCCAAGGTGGGGCGCGACGGCGACGTGGTGATCGGCGACTTCGGCGAATACCATTTCTCGTCCTGGGCCTCCCGCGACGGCTTGACGCGGCCCTATCGCAGTTCCAATCCCGATCGGCTTACTCCGGACCTGGGCCGGTTGGTTCTCGCCAATATCCATCGCGAAGCCGTGGTCCTCAAAATGCTGGATCAGCCGGCCGTCCGGGAAACCGAAGGCTTGGTCGCCGCCATAGTGGAGGGCAGCCGCTCGGCGGTGGTGCACGCCAAGATCGCCTCCCGCCCGGAGCTGCATGCCGGGCCCGCCTGCGCCCGGGTCCCGACGGCCTTGCTGAAAAGCCCCGTGTCCATCCCCGCCACCCTGGCGCTCCCGCTCATCCATCCCGCCCTCGTCCCCTTCCAGGAGATGAAGGCCCTCTACCGCAATCGCGCGGAGCTGCGTCCCGACGTAGCCGAAGGCCTGCGCGCCTTCCTCAAGCAAGCCTACGCCTTGTAACCGGATTTGTGCTATTTTGTGATGGGCATTACTTACGTCGCGGCCTCGGCGGGAGAAGCATGGACATCGATCATCCGCCCCAACCCAAGGGTAAACGGGCCGGACTGGAGTCCGGCGGGGCGGCGCTGCGCGATGCGTTCTGGGTTTCCCTCTCCGCCCGTGAGGATGCGGAGCCTTTCGGCGTGAGCCGGGGCGGCGAAACCGTTCTCAACGCCCGCGGCAAGGCCTTGGCGGCCGCCTGGCGCGAACTCGGCGAATTGCGCGAAGGCGTCGAGCCGGACGCGGTCCAGATCGGGCCGAACGGCCTGGAAGGCATCCTGCTGCTCCCCGGCAAAAGTACGGGAACCACGGCATTGGGCGCCATCCTGCGCCTCTTCAAGGTGATTTCATCGTTGCGGCTGGCGCACCTGGGCAAGACCGCCCGCCTGCGTAACGCAGCGGTTACGGGGGACAAGTCGACCACCAAGGCGCCCCCGCCGTTATGGAAACGAGGCTACGCGGAAAAGGCCCTGGCTGACGCGGCCGCGCTGGCCAAGGCGCGCAAGGCCATCAAAGGAAAGCAGGCAAGGTAACCGGAATGGGACGTATCACCCTCACGCTAGTCTCCCAGGACAAGGATCAGTGCTATCTCCAGGCCCTGGCCAAGAGCCCGTCCTATTCCGCCGTAACCAGTTTTTCCTGCACGGCCAAGGCCCTAGTGGAATTCGGCAAGGCCATCAAAGGTTTCCCCCGTTCCGCCGGCGAGACCGAGGAGTATTCCCTGGGCGCCGGCATGGGCCGGGCCGAATTCACCTTCGTCACCGTGGTCACCACCGGCTTATGCGAGTTGTGGGTGCGCATCAAGGGGCTGCAAGGCGAAGGTGGCCAAGTGGCGGAAGCCTATTTCCCCATCGACTACTTGGAGCCGGCGGCCATCGAGGCTTTTTCCCGCGATCTGATCAAGCTGGGGACCGGGCACGCCAAGGCGGCGGAGCTGAAGAACCAGTTCGAAAAGGTCTGAGACAGAAGAAGAGGGTGAAGGGTAAAGGGTAAAGGGTCGTAGGATTGGTTTTTAACCCTGTACCCTGTACCCTTTACCCTTTCCTCTAAGGACCCACCCGGATCCTTCTATCACATCCCCGGCAAGCGCAGGAACATCCCCAACGACAGGATGACGACCACGCTCAGGGTCAGCACGAACACGGCAGGCCAGCGCGCGCCGCCGCCCTTGCGGTCCATCGATTCCAGGCTCGGCGGCTGCAGCCACATCGCGCGGATGATCTGGAAGTAGAAGTAGAACGAGACCAGGCCGGCGGCGACCGAGAGGTAGACCACGGTCAAGGTCCAAGGCGGGAGATAGGCGTTGGGCTTAAGGGCTTCCAGCACCACGCCGAACTTGGCGGCGAAGCCGGCGGTGAGCGGGATCCCCGCATATGAGAACAGGATCAGAGTCATCGCCAATGCGACCCAACGCTGGGTGCGGCCCAGGCCGGCCACGTCCGATAGCTCATCCACGTCGGCCTTGCGGGTGCCCATCGCCATGAACGCGGCCCAAGAGCCCAGGGTCATGATGCCGTAACTGGCCAGATAGAAGACCACCACCGGAACCGAATTCACCAGGATCCCGAGCAGAATGAACCCGGCGTTGACGACGGCCGAATAGGCCACCAGCCGCTTCAGATTGGTCTGCACGATAGCTTGCAGGTTCCCCATCACCGCCGAGCAAGCCGCCCCCGCCAACAACACCGGTTTCCAGACGTCGGAGAGGGGCTCGAAGGCTCCCCACAACAGCATTCCCAGCATGCCGAACACGGCCACCTTCACCGGCGAGGAGATGAGGGCCAAGGACGCCAGATTGGTGCCTTGGTAGACATCGGGGAGCCAGGAGTGCAGCGGCGCGACCGCCACCTTGAAAAGGACTCCTCCGAGCATGAAGCCCAGCCCGACCTTGGCCAACATGAGATCGCCGTTGGCGCCCGCTTCCACCGCCCGCGCCAAGTGGTCGCGGATGGCGGTCAGGTGGATTTCTCCGGTGGCGCCGTATACGAAGGAAAGCCCCAAGAGGAACAGCACGCTGGAGAACGCTCCCAGCAGCAGGTACTTCATCCCCGCCTCGTTGGAGCGGGGATCCTTATGGCTGAAGCCGGCGAGCACGTAGGAAGGGATGGAGACGAGTTCGTAGGCGATGAAGAGGGTGGCGAGATCGCCGGCGAAGCAGAGATTGACCATGCCCAGCGCCAACGCCAGCACGACCAGGCGCCAATCCACGCCGTGGATATGCACCTTCTCCAGGTAATCTTCCGAAAGGATGAGCGCGGCGGCCGTAAGGCCCAGGCAAAGGTAGGCCAGCGCCTTGCCCACCCCGGTCACCCGGATGGCGCCTCCGAAGTATTGCGCTCCCTCGGGCAGGAATTTCCAGATCGCGATGGTGGCCGAGCAAAGGGCCAGGATGGCTATGACGTTGGAAATGCTCTCGCGGCCCGTGGGGCGCAACGAAGCCACGGCCAACAAGAATACGAACCCGAGGATCAGGGGCGCTTGCGAGAGGAGGTAAGGATTCATGGGAGGAAGGCCATGCCGTGTCCGGCGGTGTTGAGGAGGGTGCTTTCCACCGGATGGAGGAACATCATGGGGTACAAGCCGAGAACCACCCACAGGGCGATCAGCGCCAGGGCCAAACCCGTATCGCCTATGGAGAAGTCGGGAGCCTGGGTGAATCCCGCCGCTTCAGGGCCTTTGCGGCGACCGAGGAAAACCATATGGAAGCCGCGCACCAGCGCCGCCGCGCCGATGAGGGCGCCGATGGAGGCCACCAAGGTGAGCCAGGGCGAAGCCGTAAAGGCGGAGAACAGCACCAGGATTTCGCCGGCGAAATTGCTCATGCCCGGCAGGCTGCAGGAAGCGAAGATGGCGGTGAGCAGCACGGCCGCCAGCCGGCGCTGGCCCGCGCGCAGGCCTCCGGTGGCCGAAAGCAACGGGCTCTCGCCGCCGATGGCGATGCGGGCGTCGAAAGCGAACAGCGCGGTCATGATCAGGCCATGGTTGAAGACTTGGAAGATGGCGGCGGTAAGGCCGGTGGAGAAGGTATCGCCGGCCGCGGTGAACACGCCCAGGGCCAACAGGCTCAAATGCGAAAGCGAGGAGTAGACCAGGATGTCGATCAGGCGTTCTTGCGCCAGGCAGAGCAGCGCGCCGTAGACGGCGCCCAAGACGCACAGGAGCTGGAACTGCGGCGCGTAGCGCAAGCATTCCTCGGGAAAGCCCTGGGCCAGGATGAGGATGATGCCGTAGGCGCCCATCTTGGACATGACTCCGGAGAGCAGGGCCCGGCAGGCGGGGGCGGAAACGTTGTAGGTATCGCGCAGCCAGCCGTGGAAGCCGAATAACGGAAGTTTCACGGCGAAGCCGAGCAGGAATCCTGCGAAGATCCAATTGCGTTGCCCCGGGTCCAGGGCCGAGGCCGCGGACAAGATTCCGTTGACGCCGGGATCCTTACCGGCAGCGGCGCATAGGGCGATGATGGACACCAGCATGGGCAGCGATCCCACCAGGGTGAAGAGGAAAAAGCGGACGAGGGCGGAATAGACCGAACCCGAATGGATGTTGGCGCGGCCATGCAGGCCGATCCAGAAGTAGGCGCCCAGCAAGGCGGTTTCCCAGAACAGGTAAAACAAAACCAGGCTGTCGGATAGGAACACGCCGGCCAGGCTCAGGATCAGCAGGTTGGCGGAAACGTAATAGGAGGGCCCGTAGCGGCCGTCCTTGTCGCGCAGCCAGGTGAAGATGAGCGGCAGGCACAGTCCCAAGAGCAGCAGGAACGGGGCATTGCGGGCATCGAGGTATAAAGCGGGTTCGACCATCAGGTCGGAGCGGCCCAAAGGCACCGCCCTGCCCACGATGCGGAAGCCGGCCGGCGCCAGCATGGCCAGGACCGAGATCATGGACAGGAAGGCGCCGTACGCCCATTGGAAGATAAGCGCGGCGCGGGCCTGCGCGCGGTTGCGATCCGCGATGTCACCACCTTGACGGCCATCGCGGTTGCCGGGACGACCCTCGCGGGAAGGCGCGGCGCCGTGCAGGACCATGGCGGCGAAGGGAAGCAGGATCGCGAAGGGCAGGCATACGGCGACGGAATGCATCAGCGGCCTCCCAGCCAGAAGGCGATCAGGAACACGACGAGCAGGATGCCGACCGCGTATTGGTGGGCCTTGCCCGTCTGCAGGCGGCGCAAGCCCAGGGAAAAGCCTTGTCCCAGCCATCCGGCCAGCCCCAGGATTCCCGTGAAGACATTCTCCAGGACCAGGCGAGAGAGGTAGGCGAGGCCTTTTAGCGGCAGCACCACCGCATAGGCATAGACGTCGTCGAAGTAGAATTTGCGCGCCAGCGGCCCGAAGGGGCCTAGGCTGAGGGAGCGTAGCTTGGCCAGCAAGGGCTCGCGGCGACGCGCGGAGACGAATACGAGATAGCAACCGGCCGCGAAGACGAGGCTGAGGGCCAGCATGATGAAGGTATGCGCATCGGGCCGCACGCCTTCGGGCTCTTCGGCGCCGCCGGTGATGATGCGCCAGATGAGGCCGCTCCCGCCGAAGGCTTTCGTCGCGCTCAACCAGCCGAAGACGGGGGCCGCGAGGATGAGCAGGGCCAACACGACCCGGATGGCCGGGCTCTTTTCCTTGACCGGGCCGTGATCATGCCCATGCGCATGCTCTTCGGCATCGCCGTGATGGCCGCCTGAAGACAGGCGGGCGCCGGCGGCATGGCCCTTCGCCGGGGCCGCCGGTCCTGCGTCGCTGCGCAGGTAGCCGTACAAGCGGAACAAGTACAAGGCCGAGATCCACTCCACCACGGTCACGATCCAATATACCGCGGTCCCCGGAATGCTTATCCCGAAGCCGCTGAAGTTCGCCTCGCGGATGGAATCGAGCACCGCTTCCTTGCTGAAGAAGCCGGCGGCCAGGTAGGGCACCAGCCCCGCGCCCCCGATGCAACCGACCAGGAAGGCGATGTTGGTGATGGGCAGCTTCTTGAGGACTCCCGTCAGCTTGCGCACGTCTTGTTCATGATGGGCCGCCACGATCACGCTGCCGGCGGCGAGGAAGAGCAAGGCCTTGAAGAAGGCATGGCCGAACAGGTGCAACAGCCCGGCGCCCGCCGAGCCGGCGGCCAAGGCCAGGAACATCAGGGCCAGGTTGGACAAGGTGGAGTAGGCGAGGATTTTCTTGATGTCGGTTTGGACCAATGCCAGCAAGGCGCCCAGGATCAAGGTGACCAAGGCGCAAACGAGGATGACGAAACGCGCCTCCGGCATGGCCGCGGCATAAAGCCAATCGAGACGGGACAAGAGATACACGCCGGCGGTGACCATGGTGGCGGCATGGATAAGGGCGGAAACCGGCGTGGGGCCCGCCATGGCATCGGCGAGCCATACGTGCAAGGGCGCCTGGGCCGATTTCGCGAAGGCGCCGCCGAGGAGCAGCAATGCGGCCACGGTGCAAGTGGCGGGGTGGATGCTCGCCAGGCCAGGCCCATGCTGCGCCAGTTCGGAAAGCGAAAGCGTTCCGAACATGGAGAACACCGTGAACACGCCCAGGAGGAACAACACGTCGCCGATGCGATTCACGAAGAAAGCCCGGAAGGCGGCCAAGGGCACGCCGTCCTCGGTCCAATAATGCCCGATCAACAGGTAGGAACAAAGCCCCACGCCTTCCCATCCGAGGAAGATAAGGACGAGGTTGTCCGCGAGGACCAGGGTGAGCATGGAAGCGACGAACAGATTGAGGCTGGCGAAGAAACGGCCTTGCTCCCGATCCTCCCGCATGTAGCCCACGGAATAGACCGTGATGAGGAAGCCGAAGAAGGTGACCAGCAGGCACATGCACAGCGAAAGCGAATCGAGGCGCAGATGCAAGCCGGCTTGGAAGGCCTGGGTGGCGATCCAGGGGCCGGCATCGAAGTCGACGGGCTGGCCCGCGCCGAACACGCCCGCTCCGCAGTAGGACAAGGTGAGGCCCAGCGATCCCGCAACCGAGAGGCAAGCCAAGGCGCCGATGGCATTATAAGGGAGGCGCCCGCCGAACACGGCCAGGAAGGCGGCCATCAGGCCCGGCAGTAACGGGATCAGGAGCAGCAGGGCCGGATTCATGAGGCGCGTTCCCCGAGGCGGGCCACGCGGTCGCGAGTGATGTCGTTGTAGTTCCGGAACAGCACGATGATCATGGAAAGGCCCACGGCGGCCTCCACGGCGGCCACGCCGATGGAGAGCATATACAGGTAATGGCTGGTCTCGGAAGTGCCCCAGCGGAAATAATTGAAGGAGACCATCGATAGGTTCACCCCGTTCAGCATCACTTCGATCGAGAGCAGGACCATGATCAGGCTATGCCGCCGGAACACGCCGAAGGCGCCGATCAGGACCAGCAGCACGGACAAGGCCAGGCAATTGGGGAGGGTGAAAAGGTGCGGCATCATTTCCGATCCAGGACGGGGCTGGGCGCCGGGGTTTCGCGGGGCGGCACCACGGGCAAGGCTTCGGTGGGCCGGGAGGAAATCGCCTCGGCGACGGCCTGGGCGCTCTTGCGACGCGAGAAATTGAGGGCGGCGATCACTCCCACCAGGATCAGGAAGGAGATGAGCTCGAAGGAAACGGTAAGGGGGTTGTTGGCCGGATCCTCGAAAAGCAATTTGGCGATGGAATCCAACCCGCCATAACCGGGCTTGGAGATGGGCTGCACGGCGACTTCGCCGGCGGCATGGTAAACCAAAGGCAAAACGCAAGCGCCCGCCGCGCCGACCACCACGAGGCCGAGCAAGGCCCCCCGCAAGCCGGAAAAGGCGCTATCGTTGCCGGCCATCGGGGCGTCGCCCTCGCCCGGGGACGGATTGATCATCATGATGACGAAGGTGAACAGCATCATGATGGCGCCGGCGTAGACCAGGATCTGCAGGATGCCTACGAAAGAGGCCTGCAACAGGATATAAACGAGGGAGGTGGGCAGAAAGGACACGATCAGCATCAGGGTGGCCCGCACGGGGTTCTTGATGAGCACCACCGCCAGGGAACTGATAAGGATGGCCGCCGCCGACAGGGCGAAGATGAACTCGACGAGAGGCGATACCGGCACTGTGTCCTAACCTAACATGGGATCGGGGCGAACCCCCGGTTTTCGGCAGGAATCTAGCAACAACGGCTTGGAATATAAAGGAGCCGGAGGAGGGCGGAAGGGTAAGGAACCGGCCGATTGGGGGCTTAATGCAGCGCGACGGGCGGGGCCAGCAACCATTCCTTGGCCGCGGAATCGGGAGCCGCGATCAAAGGGGCAGGGCGGGCCGAAAGCGCTCCGCGCCAGGGTTGCGGGAATTCCAAGGTGAAGATGAGGCCGGTAGTCCCCGCCGCGGAATCGTTCTTGGTCGCCACGCGCACGCTACCGCCATGGTTCTCGACGATGGACTGGACGATGAACATCCCCAGGCCCCGCCGCGCGGGGCCGGACTTGGTGGTGAAGAAGGGCTCGAAAATGCGGGCCAAATCCTCCTCGGCGCAGCCGCGGCCATCGTCCTCGATGCGGAGAACCAGCCTTCCGCCCTCGCGCCGGATGGCGGTGTCGATGCGGCTCGCGCCCGCCTCCAACGCGTTCGAATAAAGGTTGAGGAATACCTGGTCGAGCCGCCCCGGATCGCATAGCAGGCCGGGCGCGGCCGAATCCTCGGTAAACCGGAAGGCCTCGATCCGTTTATCGAAGTGCGTGCGCGCGCAAGCCCGGGCCAACTGGGCGGAAGAAAGGGGCATCAACGCCCCGAGCGAGGTCGCCGCCTCCCCCGACCCGAGCTGGAGGGTGAAGGACTCGAGTTTCTCCACCACCCGATCGATGCGATCGATGATGGCTTGGCCGTCGCTGGGAACGCGTTGCCGCAGCAGATGCGCATTGCCTTTGAGCGTGCATAGGTAATTCTTCATCTCATGGCTCAAGAGGGCCGCGCCGCCGGCTTCCGTCCGGTCCGGGAAGCGAGCGTCGGTCGAGGCGCCGGATGCCAATCCGATCCGGCCGCGCCTGAGGCTCCCGCGGGCCTCCCATCCCAGGAACGCGAGGACGGCGGACAGGCAAAAGCAGGCTGGGATCAGAAATCCGGATCCGTTGCCGGCCTCCTTCCCCAGCCAAACCGCCACCGCTCCCAGAGCCATACACGCCGCCCCATGGGTCCAACTCACTTGTTGCATATGGATAAAACTATCCTTCCCGATGGCCCGATTTTGTCCCCGCACACCCTCATTCCGCTCTTTTCTTGCGAGCGGTTCCGCGCCGGCCGGTACGGCATGATTCGAGCCCGATCCGGAAGTCAATGGAGCCTGCGCGTTTCCAGCCTTGGACGTTTGGAGTTCCCGACTCTGGGACTTCTTTTTCAATTCCGGGACTGAATATCGCCAGGAAGGCTTCGGAGAGAGCAAGGAGGGAAAGGGGACGGCCATGCCCATTCCCTTCCGCAAAAAAAGGACCAGGATGAAATCGCGCGTCCCGCGAGAGCGGAAACGGGATTCGGCAGGATTAGGACTGGAATCCGCGAAGGCGGCCAACCCAGGCGGGGAATCAAGCGATCAGATCTTGACGAGGGAGCCCGCCTACCCGCTCCACCGGAGACCGGCAGTGCGGGGATGGGAATGTTTCTCGAACGGAGGGGAGGTTTTAAAACCGAAGCGGGAGCGCCAGCCAGGAACGATGACCCTCCGCATCACGGATCGTCAGGCTCACCTGGTAATCCCCCTTCGCCGGGAGCACGAAGGCGAGGGTGTCCTTGCCGCTGGCGGCGGGATGCACGCGGGTTAGCACGGGGTCGGCGGTCCCGGTGATACGCCAGAACAGGCTGTCGTTCTCGCTAATGCGGTTGGTCCAAGCCGCAGCGATGCGGACGGTATCGCCGACATGATAGGCGCCCAGGGAATCGAGAGGAGCCAGGGAATCGATGCGGGGGCCATAAGCCCAGGGGCGTCTCGCGTTCAGATCGGAATCGTGGCCTCGGCTATATCCTAAAGCCCCGCCGGGATCGCGTTTTATGCTGTAGACGCTGTATCTCAGTTTCTTAGCCTGAACCGAATCGGTCCGAGCGAAAGGAACATCCTGGAAGCTGGTGTCCCCCTGCGTGGTCATGGTCAACTCTTGCGGCGGCGCGCCCAGATCAATGTCTTGCCGCCGGATACCATACCCGAAAATCCGGCTATCGTTCACGCGGGACCAGTTCATATCCAGGGCCCCGGAGTTTTCATCGTAACTCACGGCGAAATACGTCGGCGCCAGGAGCGGATCGGGATTCTCGCCGTTCGGGGTGAGGTATATAACCATTTGCATGCTGGCGGTATCCGGGGGCACTACGATGGATTCCGTGCGCCGGGACCAGGGCGAGTAGCAGGAGACTTCATAATTGCCCGGCGGCAAGAAGAAGGTGGTGATCCCGGCGATCCCTTCTCTACCCGTGAACTTATGGGGATAAGGCGTGGGATCGATCCAGCATTCGGCGGTGTCTATGGGTTCGTGGGTGCCTTGATCCTGGACCGAGATGATCAGGACCGTGGGCGGAGCGAGACGTACCGGGCGAAGCGTGAGCTGGCCGAGGCCGTTCGCCGCTTTCGCCAAATGTTGCACCGGCCGATCCTTTTCGGGGGTGGCGGGGTCATCGAAGTAAAGGTCATAGGTGCCCGAGGCCAACTCCTTACCGAACGCGAAGTGGCCGTGCTCATCGGTATACTGGGTATCCAGGGAGACCTTTTCGTGATCCTCTTCGGCCGCTTGCCGCGCATCCGGACCTCCCCAGGCGATGACGCGCGCAGACACCGCAGGTTCGCCATCCACGCCCTGCACCTGGCCTAAAAAGGCTTCATCGTGATCGGGAACTTCGGTGCCGCTGCATGCTACCGGCCCGGATGCGAGAAAAAGGGCGCACGCCAGCGCGCCCCAGGCCGTAGCGAAGGTGCATGCGAAACCTATTCCCCTGGGACGGGGAGCGCGTTCCTCAGGTGCCATCCCCCTCCGCCTTTTCGATCCGGGTTACGGGAAACATCTGGAAATTGAACTGGTAGACGCGGTCCGCCTTGGTTCCGTTTTCAGAGAGGGCCATAAGGTACATCCGCAGGTTTTTGATAGCCAGCTTGGCCTTGCGGATCTTTTCCGCGGTGAGGGGCAAGGTCAAGGTGGAGAAACCCCGTTGTCCCGGAGGGAACGCATCCAAGGCGCGGACCGCCAACTCCAGGGTGCTTTTATGGTAATTGGATAAGGCCAGAGCGTCGAAGGTCCCGCCCATCTTGAGATTGCCGCTGGTGGGCCGCCAAGCTCCCGCTTCGTCCCGGGCGATGAGCCCCAACGCGGCGAGGACCTCGATGGCCTTCTTGGCATCCTTGGCGGCGATGGGCGGATTGAGGGACTTGCCCAAGGTTTTATAGTCATCGGTGAATTCAAGGTAATGCAAGGTTTCGCGTACCGCCGCATATTGCCAGGTGCTGAAATACTCGTGCTTGTCACGATCGACAATATCCACTTTGACCTTGCCGGTGGTCATCATTTTCTCGTAATAGCGGTTCTTTTCCTCCAGCGTCTTGGCCTGATTGAATAGCACCAGGTTCAGGAAATATTCCTCTTCTTCCTTGCCCAGCTTCAGCGCCTTGGCGAACTTGAGCATGAACGCGCCTGAGAGGTTCTTCTTTCCCGCCAGCACGTCCGAGAAATACCCCGACGAACTGAAACCAACCTTCATGGTGAAGTAACGGTGGGAAAACTTGGGATCCCGCGCCTTCTGCTCCTCGTAGTAATCCTTGAGGAACTTGCGGTAATCGATATAACTGTAGAGATCGGGCATGGCAGGGGCTCTTATGGGCTCGGCTCTTCCCAATAATACCCCTAGCCGACCCACCCCGCCTCTCCCATGGCGGAATTCTCGCTCCCCGGCGGAGAGCGAAGCGCCTTGAGGTAGGTTAAACCAAGGACGCCCCGCCCTCCAATGGGAACAAGGGTCCCAGGTTGAAATGGAAGGAAAAACGTATACTTTCAAGCATGTTCCGCCTCCTGCGTTCCGCCCGACCGGCTCTGCTCCTGGGAGCGGCCCTGCTGGCCGAATCCTCCCCAGCGGCCACCAAGCCCCCGGTCGACGGCGCGATCGAACTGTCATTCACCAAGGGCGACACCCACAACGGAACCCGGATCCGCCTGCGCATTTTAGGCGACTCCATCTTCTACCATCGCACCCTCTACGCGCCCGGCGCCGCGCCGCGCGAATCGGAACAAGCTCTCCTCCTGGACATCCAGCGCCAACGCACCCTGCAAGGCGTAATGGGGGAACTCCCCCGCTACCCCGCCTTCGGCTCCTGCTACGGAGAAGGCATGCGCTACTACCTCGTCGAAACCGACAAAGGCAAGTTCTACCGCAGCGTCCCCGAACAAACCGGCAAATGCTACCTCGACGAACCCAGCATCTTCAGCCTCTTCGAAGACCTAGACGACCTCCTCGCCCCCCCCGGCGACCTCAAAGACAACGCCGCCTCTTAGAGAGCAGACAGCAAACACAAAGGGAAGACCGAGGCCAAAAACGAGGAGGCCCTGGTTGCAGGGCAACCAGGGCCTTATGCGCAGCGGGGGACAAAGCCGCCGCGCGGGCTCGCGGGTAATGACCTTAAGCTAAGTCCGCCTTTGGCCCTCCGGGATCGACCGGCCCCCAAAACCTGCTCTCCAATTGAGAGCATCGCCAGCCTCCGCACCGGACCCATCCCGACCCGTCGCGTGCTACATTAGCGATGTGGACGCCCCCAAGCCTGCCGCCCCCGCGGTCACCGCCTATCTGGATTTCCGGAGCTACCTGAAAGACTGGTTCCGGTTCCGCAGGGAAATCCAACCGGCCTATTCCATGCGATCGTTCGCGCGCAATCCCGCCTTGGGCATTTCCAGCACCAGCTTCATGACCAACCTGATGAAGGGGGAGCGCAACCTTACCCAGCGCCAGCGCCTGGCCTTCATCAAGGCCCTCAAGCTGGAAGGGCCCGAGGCCGAGTACTTCGATTTCCTGGTGCAATTCAACCAGGCCAAAACCCTGGACGAGAAGAATTACTTTTTCTCGCATCTCTCGCGGCATCGCGGCTCGCGGGCCAAGATGCTCGTGGAAGGGCAATACGAATTCTTCGCGGAATGGCACCATAGCGTGATCTGGAATTACCTGGGCCTGAAAGGATCGGAGGCCACGCCGGCGCGCATCGCCCGACATTTGGCCGAAGAGCTTCCGCCGGAAAAGATCCAGGCCTCGCTCGATCTGCTCCTGGGCATGGGACTGATCAAACGGACCGCCAACGGCTACGACGTGGCCGAGAGGCATCTGGTGACGGACAAGACGGTCCTAGGGCAGGTCGCCAAGGACTACCATCGCGCCTTCCTGCGCCTGGCCGCGGGCGCATTGGATCGCTATCCGCCCGAGAAGCGGCAATTCAAGGTGCTGGCCTTTTCCGTTTCGGACAAGGGCTTCGCGGCCGTCAAACAGCGCATCGAAGCCTTTCTGCAAGAGGTGAGGGAAATCGTGGATCGGGATGAAGAAGTGAATCAGGTGAACGTACTCAACATCCAACTCTTCCCGGGGGCCCGCATCCCATGATGGCCCGCTTTCGGTTCCCTATTCGATTCGGCTGGGGCCTTGCCGTAGCGGCCGCCTGCTTCCTCTCCGCTTGCTTATCGCTTTCGGGATGCGCGGGCGGCACCAGCAGCGAGGTCGGGAATCCATCGCTGACCCTGAACTTCCGCAAGCAAGGCAAGCCCTTCATATTCGACGGGTACATGCGGATCGTGGCGGCCGGTTCCAATCCCGAATTCTATTACGTCCGCCCCGACGATGGCACCACGTCTCCGGATCTGAAGGTAAGCACCGCCACCGGTTGCGGCCCTTCTTCGACCATCAGGTTCCAGGGATCAAGCACCACCCTCGACTGGGACGATTTGGCCGGCTGCATGTTCCAGCACGATGAGTTGCGCCTCTTGAAAATCGCCGCGAACCATCCTGCCTTCCAGGACTTCAACATCATCCTGCAATCCGCCGCATCCGGCGGGGACCTGGGAGGATGGCTGGCCTCCGTGCATCCCGATTCCCAAGGCTACACCACGGCCGCCGGAGACTCGGGAACCGATTTCGTGGTCGATCTGACGCCGGGACATACCTGTTCCGGCGTAGTGGACACGGCCTCCCCCGCCGGCAATCCGCTGGCCCTGTTCGTCCCGGGATCTCCCTATTACGCCCTGGTCCGCAAAGGCCGCTTCCAATTCGTAGGCCTTCCTGCCGGGAGGCTCCCTCTGCGCTGGGTCGACAGCTCGGGCCGCGTCTTCGCCGTACCGGAATCCCTGGGCCTCGCGGGCGGCGGGGAAACGCCCCTCGCCTACTCCCTTCCGGGCCCGATCCATTCCGGCGACCGGATCGACTCCATAATCCTACCCGATCCGTATCCGATGCTTTCCCTTCCGGTCGCATCGCCGCCGGGGGAATACCCATTCTACGATTCCGTTGAAGTCACGCTCAGCGCGCCCGCCGGCGCGTCCATCTACTACACCACGGACGGCACCACGCCCACGCCGAGCTCCAAACAGTACGAGAAGCCTATCCTCATGCGGGTCAGCACCACCCTCTATGCGGTGGCCTATGCGCCCGGTTTCGAGCACAGCCCCGTCTCCGCGAACAATTACGTGCTGGCCCTAATGCGCCCCAGCATCACGCCGGGTGCGGGGGAATTCGTGGACTCGGTGCGGGTGGAAATGTCCGGTCCTACCGGCAGCACGGTCCATTACACCCTGGACGGAAGCATTCCCACCAAGGACAGCCCCGCCTATCCGGGCAGCGCCATCGTATTGCGCGCATCCACCTTGGTCCAAGCCGTCTCCGTCGCGCCCGGATTCCGTTCCAGCGAAGTGGTCTCCAGCCAATACGTGATCAAAACTGATAGCGTATCCGTCCTGGATACGACCGCGGTTCCTCCCGCCCACCCCTGAAGGCGATCAAACCAAAAGGCCTTTCCGCATGAAGGCCCCAGATGCAGAAAGGCCCCTTCCGCGCCAAGGAAAGCGGAAGGGGCCGGAGACTTCGAGAAGCTGCGGAGATCGGGGTCTCTCTGCGCGGAGCGGAACGGACCCCGGTTACTTGCGGCGGCGGCTGCGAAGGCCCGAACCGAGGGCCAGGACACCCAGGCCCAAGAGGGCGAGGGACCCAGGCTCCGGCACGGCCGCAGGCGGGGCGAAACCAGTAGACGGATCGTAAGGCGAGGTCGAGCGTTCGCCCGAGTTCAGCCAGAACGCATCCACGTAGAAATCGGAATTCGGTTCCGAACCATAAATGGTGGCGCCCCCGATGCCGGTCGCCAAAGGCGCGGTGGTGCTGACGTACTCCCATTGGCCCGTGGTCGTGGTCGTTGAGCCGGTGGTGCCGGTGGTTCCCCCGTTGAAGAACAAGCCGAGTTCGGCGGAACCGGAGTTCACGTAGAACCAGGCGCTGGCGGTGTAGATGCCGGGGACCGGGGAGCCGTATTGGTACAACCCGTCATGATCGCCGCCGATAATATGGGCCGACGCCCCGCCGTCCAAAAAGGTGGACATGGACTGCACCGTGGTGACCACCGGACCGGAGTTGGCCCATTGATACCAGTCGCAAAGCGACGAGGCGGTGCTGGTCCCGACTCCGCTGGTGGTCGGGGTTCCGGAACCGCATTCGAAGCCGGAATTATTGATGAGATCCGCGTGGGCGGCCATCGCGGAGAAAGCCAAAAGACCGAACATGAGAGAATAGCGTTTTTTCATTTGCATGTCGGCTAATAGTGCAATGCCTATGCCAGCATCTGGCACCCCTATACAGGAATAAAAGTGACCCTGTATCTCCAAGTTCGCAAGGTGGGTTGTATGGAATTCCGACAGGATGCCGGGGAGGGATACGGAACCTAAAATCACAAACTCCTGCGGGGAGCAGGAGTTCAAGGGACGACTATCGATTCAACGCTGGCTAGTTATTGAGCAGCTTGTCCAAGCCGTAGATGAAGGCCTGGCGGTTATCGTAAACCTGCGGGATCTTGTTCGTCATTTCGATCGCTTCCTTGGGGCAAGCCTCGACGCAATAGCCGCAGTAGATGCATTTCAGCATATCGATCTCGAAGACCTTCGGTATCTTGTCCCGGTTCTCCCATTCGGGCGGAGCGGCCTGGGCCTCGATGGTGATGCAATGGGCCGGGCAAGCGGTGGCGCACATATAGCAGGCCACGCACTTCATGTTGCCGTTGGCGTCCTTGGTGAGCCGATGCTCGCCGCGGAAACGCTCCGAGACCTTCGGCCTCTCCTCGGGATAATTGATCGTCACCGGCTTCTTGAAGAAATGCCGGAGCGAGACCATCATGCCCTTGGCGATGGTCGGGAAGTATATGCGCGTGTACCAGGCCAGACGGCTGCCGGGCATGTTCTTGTTGATCTGGGCGTCGCGGGCGGGCGCGATCATATCAGCCTCCGAATCCGAAACGGGACGCCACGTATTCCAGGAACAGCGCGGTACCGATGATATTAGCCAAAGCGATGGGGATGAGCACGTGCCAGCCGAGCTTCATCAGCTGATCCCAGCGGAAACGCGGAAGGGTCCAGCGCACCCACATGAAGAAGAAAATCAGGCAGACGACCTTGCCGAAAAAGATGGCGAAGGAGAGGAGGCCGACCAGGATCTGGCCGAGGGCGGAACCGGAAAGCATTTCGGCCAGCAGCTTGAAGCCGGGGAAGGTCCAACCGCCCAGGAACAGGGTCGTCAGGATGGCGCACATGGTGAACATGGCGGCGTATTCCCCGTTCATGAACCAAGCGTAGCGCATGCCGGTATACTCGGTATGGTAGCCGCCCACCAATTCCTGTTCGGCCTCGGGCAAATCGAAGGGCGCGCGATTGGTTTCCGCGAAGGCGGCGACGAGGAACAGGATGAAGGTGATCGGTTGCCGGATGATGTTCCAGGCCGTGTCTTGCTGTTGCTGTACGATCTCCGAGAGGTTGACCGTGCCCGTCATGAGGATGAGGGCCACTACCGCCATGCCCATGACGATCTCGTAACTGATCAGCTGGGCGGAGGAGCGGATGCCGCCGAGCAAGGAGTATTGATTGTTGGAGGCCCACCCCGCGAAGGCGATGCCGTAGGCGGCGACGGAGGAGATGGCCATGATCACGAGTAGGCCCAAGCTGATGTAGGAAACCGCCATCACCCCGCCCGGGCCCATGATCTCATTGCCGCCGGCGACGCCGACGGGGATCAGCGAAAAGGAAAGCACGCCGGGCAGGAAGGCCATGATGGGGGCCGCCAGGAAGACCAGGCGATCGGTGTTGCGGGGGAAGAAATCCTCTTTCCACAGGAGCTTCAGGGAATCGGCGATGAGTTGGAAGAGCCCGAAGGGGCCGACGCGGTTGGGGCCGCGGCGCAATTGGAAGCGGGCGCTCACCTTGCGCTCCATCCAAACCATCATGGGAACCATGCCCATGACCAGGCCTAAACCCACGGCTATTTTTATGGCGACGATGACCCAGAAGTTCGATAGGATCGCGAGGAGGGTGTCCATCGCGGCTAAAGTTAGCAAAAAGGCCCGGGTCCTTCAGGTTCCATCGGCCCCCGGAGGGGATTCGCTTCCGGTCCCGCGGCCGCGTCTTTAGTTCCACGGCTGCGGCTTCCGCCCCCGCGGCCCCGTCTAGAGTTGCGAGACGAAACCGCCGGTCACCGTCACCCGGCCAATGCGGCCCAGGATGACGGTAAACCTGCCGACGCCGGTATTGGGGCCTGCCCATACCAGGGCGATGGGCTTGGAGCCGTCCTCGCCGGCGTTCGAAGTCAAGGTGCCGGTTCCGGAGAAGAGCAGACCCTGGTAACCGCCCACCAGGCCGTAGGCCTCCAGGGTCACCGCATGGGTTCCCGCCACCACGTAATCGAAGCCCAGGGCCACGTCCTGGCCGGGCAGGAAAAAGCCTGGCACGGTGGTGTCGGCCTTGATCTGGCCGTCGACCTTCAGGGAGAGATGGTTGAAGTTCACGGCGATGCGATCGGTGCCCTCGGCATTGGCGCCCACGCTGGCAGGCAGGCTGCCGAACACCGCCTGGTACATCACGTAGCGGGCCGCCAGGTTGAGGGAGACTTCGGCTGTGTCCCCGGGCCTGGGAGTGAAGGCGGCGCTGGTTCCCAGGTGAACCACGGAGTCGCGCTGATCGAAGGCTTTGGCCTGGAGGATCCAATTGAGCTTAGGCTTCAACTTCACTACCCGCTTGAGGGTCTGGCCCGCATTCCCGTCGAGGGAGACCGTATCGCGCACGGTATCGGGGGGCGTCGCGTTGGACACCACGGTGCAGACCAGGCGGCGCATCACGATGGCGGCGGTCTTGGAGAGGGCGCCTACCTGGGCGAGTTGAACGGTGAAGCGGGCCGGGGAATTGTAGGCAGGATCCTTGGCATGGTCGCCGCCTTGGCCCGTCGCGGAGCCCGGTCCCTTCGCTCCGGGCGGGTTGGTCCCCGAGCTGTCCTGGCCGTTCTTGTCGTTACCGGAAACGGAGGAGGGCGACGCTCCGCAGCCCGCCAGCGGAAGCAAGGCGAGGAAGGCGTAGACGAGGCGGCGGGAGGGGCGTCGTAGGGGGGCGGGCTTGTCCATGTCCGGGACATCGGAGGCGGGAGCGCGAAACTTGATGTCCCGATCCAGGCCGCCTATGGGACAAGAAAGCCTAAAGGGGCCAAGGACTACAGGAGCCCCAGGCTCGCAAAGGCATTCCCGCGTGCCGTCAATACGGCGGCTTGCCCAGAGATCTCTCGGTGGTAGGGCCGGGGTGGTAACATCCGAGCGAATCCAATCCGACGGGCGCGGTCACCATATGGACGAGCATACCTTCGTTAAGGACCATGGCTATGACGGAGATGGAATCGAAGGCCGATTGCGAGCTCCAGGTCTTCAGGCTATCCATCAATGTAGGGGTGAAATACAGGGTATCGCGATGGGGCGCTCCTACCGATACCCGGAGATGATAATGTTGAGTGGATGAGGCATACACGTCGCCCGTGTAGTCTGTATCGTGGTAGGAGCCTCCGATGCGCCATTCTACTCCTACCAAGCTATCGGGGCTTGAAACGACGTCGAGCGCGAAGGCTAGAGTGTCGTTGCAGCTATTCCGCCCCGAGGAGTCCATGATCGCGTGCATGGAGAATTCGGTTTTGAAGATGGTCGCGTCGATGACGTTGATGGTAATGGGTTGGGCCGGCCTCGGGCTTAAATTGCCCTCGGTATCTTTCGCGCGCACCCAATAGGTGCGGGTGTAAGGAACGAAGCTCTTGCCCTCGAGTTCGTTCATTCCCCCGACTTCATCCGCGAATCCGGTATCGGTGACGCCCAAGGAATGGGGGTAGGATGGGTTGGGATCGGGATTATCCTCGTATTCGATCCAGTACTCCTGGAGGTCATCCACATGGACGGCATTCCATTTCAGATGCACTACGCCATGAACGGAATCATAGACCGCCGAAATCCCTTGCGGCGCGGGAGGCTGCAAAGCGAGGTCCGGCAGCAAGGTCTTGGCCGCCAAGGTGGCGGTGTCCCCCGAACGCACCGTCACGAGGCTGTCGACAGCGCGCGCGTAGCCGTTGGCGAAATAATTCAATCGGTATTGGCCTTCGGCCAGGTCCGGCAATACGAAGCGTCCCGCGGAATCGGAGATGGCGGCATAGCTCGAGCCTTCGAGGTAGCAGAAGGTCAGAGGCGGATTGCCGCCGTCGACGCGGACCTTTCCGATGATCGCGCCGGGGGCCTTGAGCGTATCGGTGCCGAGATCGGCGGCTTGCTCCAGGTACTTCACCCGCGGGATGAGCACCGTGGCCCGGTCGGAAGGATTCGCCCCGAACAGGTTGTAAACGCCGACCTCCAGGCCGGAAATCGAGTAATGGCCGCGCTCATCGGTATGGGCGGTGACGGCCAGCGCGCTATCCTGGATGCTTCCGGCGAGGATCGGCCCATAAGCCGCCGGCCACGCCTTGACGGTAGCTCCGTTCACGGGATTGCCGCGGGAATCGACCAATACCCCTTCGATGGCTTTACTGGTAGTACTTCCGCTAGTAGTCTGGGTGGCGCTGCCATCGCAACCGCCTATCGCCAACCAGGCGGCGAATCCGCAACCGGCGAGACCGAGGTCCATCCAGGTCCGGGCGTACGAGGATTGGAGCATGGTTAACCTTCCTTTTCGCCCGCATCCCCGCGTGTCAGGGGGAAGAGTTGGATGTTGAGCTGCATAACGCGATCAACGCTTTGGTCTTTTTCCGCCAGGGCGAGAATGCATTGGCGCAAAGCCTTGATGGCGGACTTCGCCTTCTCCAGGCTCTCCGCCGAAAGGGTCGCGGTCAAGGTGGACATATCCCGGGATTCCGGCGAGTGGCGGCTGAGCGATTCCATGGCCAGGCGCATGGTTTCGGCCTGGAAATTCTCGACATGGAGGGATTCGCCCATGCTATCGGCGGTAAGCAAGGCGGTGGTTTGCCGGTAATAGCCGTCCGCATCCTTCCTGATCATCCCCAGCTTTTCGAGCAACGCGATCGACTGCTTTACCTGCGCGGCCGGGACGGAAGGATCGAGCTTGCGCCCCAAAGCCTTGTAATCGCCGTTGCAAGGGGTGAAATAGATAAGTTCGCGCAAGGCGGCATGGTGCCACTTGCTGAAATACGCGTACTTATCGGGCGAGATGACGTCGATGGAAATGCGGGCCAAACCGAGCATGCGCGCGTAGTGCAGGTTCTTCACTTCCAGGCTGTCGGCTTGGTTGAACTGAACCAGGTGCAGCAGGTAGTCTTCATCGGACTTGCCCAGTTCGAAGGCGCGAGCCAACCGCAACGCCGCCGGGGCGGAGAGATTGCGGCGTCCTTTCAGGATATCCGCGAACGCGCTGGAAGAGCCGTACCCGGCCTTTTTGCAGAAGTACCGATGCGAGAATTTCGGATCGCTTTTCTTCTTGAAGTCGTAGCAATCCCTGAGGAATTTGCGGAAATCCGTATATGCGGTGACGTCGGGCAGGCTGGCTTTCATCGCATCCAAAAGATATGCCCACTCGCGGGATCTAAGGCCGAGATCGGGGCAACTTAGCGTTCTTTTCTTGCGAGCGGTCCCGGATGAAGGCTTTTTTCGCGGATCACGTGTCCTTAAACTTAGTCCAGACGAACGCCCGTCACATTGCGGGAATCGTTGGGGGCCAAGATATGCACGAAATAATGTCCCTTGGCGAGCCGCATGATGTCGACGGACTTATTCGCTCCGCCTGCGGCGAACCGGTTAAAGTATTGCTTACCCAGCGGATCGACGACCAGGATTTGGTACTCGCCCTTTTCCGGAAGGGAAACATGGATGTTCCGTCCCGCCGCCCGAACGCCATTGAGCGAAGCCCCCTGCTGGATGACCTTGGCCGAAGTTATCCCGCAGGGAGAGGGGTCGTCCAGCTCGTTGATTTTGGTTACCGAAGCTTCCGGGTTATAGTCAGCCTTGGCGGGATCCATACAACCCACGAAGTCTCGGGCCAGATACCGGATAATACGCCAGTTGATCTTCTCAACGATGCTGTCGTTGACGGTAGCGCCATGCACTTTACGCGAGCGCACGTACAGGTTGCCATGCCCCATATTGTTGTAAACCGTGAGGCCAAGGCCGACATGACGGGCCCATGCCTGGACGCGGTCGCCCATGTGTAGGCTGGCGGCGGTATAAGGGGCGCTCTCGTCCTGCGAGAACAGCGCGGTCACTTGCCCGAAAACCACGCCGTCGAAGGTCTGCGCGCCTTGATTGCGCACGTAGCCGCGGTAGTTGTACCACTCATCGCCCAAGCTGTCCCAAACCATGGGCTCGGCGCCGCCGAGGACGCCGTTGTTGGAGGGTAGCGAGTCGAATATGCCCTTGTATTCGGGGACGCGCTTGCCGTGATCCCAGGTCGCGGCGGTATTGCCGCCGGTCGCGACCGTGGCGCGGGGCGGGATTTCTCCGGCGCGAACCGAGTCAACGTAAATGCGGACGTAATTCGGATCGGTGTTGTGGTCCTTGTACTGGCGCACGAGCACGCGGGCCAACCATCTGCAGTTCGCGTCGGTCAGGTTTTCCACGCCGCTGGTAGGGCACGGGATATACGCGGCCGCTGCATGGATTTGAAGCAATCCGCGCCCCTTGACCTCCACGAATTTTCTCATGGTCGCCAGCGATGTGGTGTTGGAAAGGACGTCCCCGTCCCCGTCATTGAACACGGCGACATTGACCGGATTGGCGGTGTCTCCGCTCAATCCCATGCTCGCATCGGTTATATAACTAGCACTCGAACCGATATCCAGCTGGAAGCCATATTGCTTTGCATAACGGGCCAGCGATTGCTGCAAATAGGTCTGAATGTGGGTGCCCAACTCGTAAGAGTTGAGGAAGACGCGGTGAACGTGCCCGAATTTGCTTTTCTGGTAAGGGTTATTGGGGTCACGAGCGACTACGGCCACTTGGGCCCCGGCCTCTTGCCTTCCCAAGCAAGCAAGTCCTAACGCGAGAACGATGCCGACCGGCTTCCAAGACCAAGTATTGATTCGCGATTCCATCCCCGTCCTCCCTCTTTTACCCCATTAAAGTTCAAAGCGGTAATCAATCCCGATGCCCCTGGGCCGATGCATCGCCCTTTGAGGATATCCGCGAACGCGCTGGAAGAACCGTATCCGGCCTTTTCAA